>JASFMT010000086.1:0-10602 GCA_050117455.1 Gammaproteobacteria bacterium
ACCGAAACTGTAGATTATAACTACTTAGGTACTTTTTTGTAGGCATTGATTTAAATTACTAAAGTATTTGCCTTAAAAATACCTTAATTTGTCAATTAACAAGTATGAATAAAAATATGTATTGTTATAGAAAACATAAAGTTAACATTATTTCTAATTAAAAAAGCGCAATTGTTAATAATTGTTAATTTAAGTACTTAAAATTTGACGTATTCCAAATTGCTGTGCTAATTTGTGAGTGTCTTCAATTGATACAGAATGGTGCAAGGGCAAGGTATTATCGCCCAATCATTGTTCGGTAGAAATGAAGGCCTAGGAGATCTAACGATCGTCCTGAACATGCAAGGCTGTCTAGTCAACCATGACTAACCAGTCGCACCATGGTCAGAGCTCTCGTTGGTCACCTTGTTAACTGTTCAACGTCTCGTACGTTCGAACGCCATAAACCACGTTTCATTCACCAACCCAATAGGAGAACTACTATGGGCGGAGGCGGAATGGGCGGCGGTGGCGGCGGCATGGGCGGCGGCGGCGGAATGGGCGGTGGCATGGGTGGCGGCGGTATGGGCGGTGGCATGGGTGGCGGCGGTGGCATGGGCGGCGGTGGCGGCGGCATGGGCGGCGGCGGTGGTGGAGGCGGCGGCGGAATGTAATCCGCTCCAGCTTCAACTACCAAAGTTGAACATGTTGTCGAGCTAACCGAAGCTCAAGTCACACGCAATGCTTACCTAAGCTACGCTGTGTACTGTTGTTACCTGCTACGCACATTTTGTTGCAGCCGACTTGCTAGCCAAGTCACCTCGCTACAAAAAACCGTAGTCAGCTTTAGCGCAAAGCTGTAGGAAGAAGGGACACTTTACGGTGGCCCTTCTTCTGCTTTGGGCGCTAGTAAAAAGCCTTAAAAGAAAGATCGTTTCCACCTGGTAACAACGCCGTAACCGTTTTAAGACGTGCGGCAAGCCAAAACAATCCCTCCCCTCTCACCTTGACGTAAGACGGTTCACCACGAAACGCAGTGGAAACAGGAATCAGATAATTTAATTTCTGCGATTGGTGTTAACAGCGGTTTGCCACTGCACGGCCTGTTGATAGCCGGCATGTTGTTCCAGCAAATCCTCGTGGCGGCCGGCCGAGATCGTACCATCACCGTTGAAATACAGCACCCGGTCGGCAGAGCGAATGGACGAATAGCGATGGGCAATAATCAATGTGGTGCGGTTCTGCCGCAATTTTGCGATTGCCTCCATAATCATTTGCTCTGAATGGCTGTCCAGTGCAGAGGATGCTTCATCAAGCACCAGGATGGGCGCGTCCCTTAAAAAGGCCTGGGCAATAGCAAGACGCTGAAACTGCCCCACCGACAAACTGACACCGGAGGTACCGATCATGGTGTCGAGACCGTTATCCAGCTTTTCAATATACTCCCAGGCAAAACTTGCCATGCAGGCATCGATCATCTGTTGTTCCGTGGCATTTTCTTTCGCCAGCCGTAAATTTTCCCGAATAGTATCGTTGATAAAAAACGGTTCCTGCCACACGATGGCAATATTACTTCGCAGTGACGCCAACGTGACGGTTTTGATATCCGTACCGTCCACGGTTATGGTGCCTTGCTGCGGATCGTAAAACCGTAACAACAGATTGGCAAACGTCGACTTGCCGGAACCACTGGGGCCCACCAGCGCCACGCACTCCCCTGCTTCAATCCGTTGCGATATGCCGGCAAACACCGGTCTACCCTCTGGTTGATAGGCAAAATGCACGTCGTCAAACGTTATCTTCCCTTGCGGCACAACCAGGTCGCCGGCGGCGGGACTTTCCTGGATAAGGGAACGGGATTCGAAGACTTCTCTTACCCGGAATGCCGCACCGGTGTCGCCCTGCAGCTGGATAGGAATCAGCGCAATGCCCCGCACCGGTATCGAAAGATATCCCAGGTAAACAATAAAGCTGACCAGGGTACCCACCATTAACCGCCCGGATTCGATCTGCCCCATGCCCAGGTAAACGATGATGACGCCGGACAGATATATAAGGACCGCAAACAACCTGTCATAGGCGATATCAATGGCCCGCATTTTTAACAGCCAGTGGCGGGCGATGTCGAAGACACTATGGTGCTTGCCGCTGACTTTACGCTCCACGGTAAAGGAACTGATACCGCGCAAATTCCCCAACGCCTGTTCTTCAAAGGCCATCAGGTCACCGTTACGCTGGTAATACCGGGTCGCGGCCTTGCCTTTGCGCGGCGCAAGATACCGTTGCAGCAGGTAAAACATTGGCGCCAGACACAATGCCGCCAGCGCCAGTTGCCAGTCGATCCAGAACAACATGGCCACGTACACCACCAGCACCAACAGGTGGGATAACAGATTCAATGGCGCATCAAGGACAAACGTTAACAGGCGATCGATGTCACTGGTTATGCGCGCCATCATATCGCCCTTTTGAAACCGCTCGGCAATGGGATAGGAAAATTGCATGATGTGCAACAGCATGGCCTTGCGGATGCGCGCTACAAACCGCAAATACACCCATTGAAAGGTATACAGGTAAATAAACTGCATAATCTGGTTGATAACCACGATGGCTGCCAGCCAGCCCAGCGTGCGCGTCAATAATTCAAAAGCGCCACCGGTCAAATGATTCACCGCACTTCCAAGAAACCAGATCATGGCGGTATTGGCGGCTGTTATCCCCAGTAACAACACGCACATCAGCAGAATATAGCTATTGTCCTGGCGCAGATAAGGAGCAACATAGGCCCTGACTGCCCGCGTAGTTTTAAATAACTGCACCAGGCTGGTTTGCGGCGTGTCTAGCATGGTTGTAAGGCCGGTTTTGGGTATGATGTTGAGTCGCTTAGATGATGGAATAATGGCACCCGGTGCTGCGTCGCCATTATAAGTCAGTGGGATTTAAAGTAAAAACGGTGATGTCAGGCAGGCAAATGTTGACTCCAATAATGGCCGACAGCAACCGGGGCTTTAGCAACACACGGCATTCAACTTTAGCACCGCGGTAATGGCCGGCAGGGGTCATGAAAACACTCGGCCAATAAAAAAGGCGTGCTTCACATGATCATGAAGACAACGCCTTACAGTGATGCTGACAGTCTGATTGTGCAGATCCGTGAGGATACTGATGATCAGATTTGTACTTTTGTGGCTCTTAACGAGCAGTTTTTTATTAAGGCTTTGACAAGAGGACACCCATGCCTTTGTACCTCTTGTTTCCCTGCTCTCGGCCACTCATGCCAGCCGCCCTAAAAATTCTTTATCCAAAAATGATGTGCACCATTAGTGAATCAGATTTGGACTTAATCCAGATACTTACAGCTTGATTCGAGTGTATCAGCGGCAATTCACGGCCGTCAAGTGCAGGAATTCGCCCGAAAATTGCTCGCGCACTGCGCTAATCGCTTGATAAAACTAATATTTTCTCTTTAACCAGCGTAAGAAATCTCTTACAAATAATTTACAATATTGCGTTTAAAAAACAGGCACTTGTTGACTTAATACATCAAGATTCAACCACTGGTGCTGACTGACATACAACACAAAATTCAGGTAATTTTACTTAGAGCCTCCGTTCTTTCGTTTCTTTATTTCAGCAACAAAAAAAAGCCCCGCGTTTTACGGCGGGGCTTTTTAGCACGTAACAAGTACGTTGGTTTGGCTTGTGCCGGGCTTACATCATGCCGCCCATGCCACCCATTCCGCCCATGTCAGGCATTGGCGCAGAGGCTTCTTCCTTAGGCACTTCCGCCACCATGGCTTCGGTGGTAATCATCAGGCCAGCAACAGACCCGGCGTTCTGCAATGCAGTACGGGTTACCTTGGTGGGATCCAGGATACCCATGGCCACCATGTCGCCGTACTCACCGGTTGCGGCATTAAAACCGTAGTTGCTGTCGCCTTCGACAACCTTGTTCAACACCACGGATGGTTCGCCACCGGCATTGGCCACGATTTGACGCAGCGGTTCTTCCATGGCACGGCGGGCGATTTTTATACCCACGTCCTGGTCATGGTTCTCCGCTTTCAGGTCCTTGATGGATTGCAACGCGCGAATCAGCGCCACACCGCCACCGGGAACAATACCTTCTTCCACCGCGGCACGGGTAGCGTGCAATGCATCTTCCACGCGCGCTTTTTTCTCTTTCATTTCCATTTCAGTGGCAGCGCCTACCTTGATAACCGCAACACCGCCGGCCAGCTTGGCAACGCGTTCCTGAAGCTTTTCTTTATCGTAGTCAGAGGACGCTTCCTCAATCTGAGCGCGGATTTGAGCAACCCGCGCCTGGATATCGGCGGGCTTGCCGGCACCATCGATAACAGTAGAGTTTTCTTTGGTTACTGACACGCGCTTGGCTGTACCGAGATCGTCAATGGTGGTTTTTTCCAGGGACAGGCCGACTTCTTCGGAAATCACGGTACCACCGGTCAAAATCGCGATGTCTTCCAGCATAGCCTTGCGACGGTCACCAAAACCCGGGGCCTTAACCGCACAGACCTTCACAATACCGCGCATGTTGTTTACCACCAGTGTGGCCAGCGCTTCGCCCTCGATATCTTCGGCGATAATCATTAGCGGTTTGCCGGCTTTGGCAACACCTTCCAGCACGGGAAGCAGGTCGCGGATGTTGGAGATTTTCTTGTCGTGAATCAGGATGTACGGGCTTTCCAGTTCCGCGCTCATGTTTTCCTGATTATTAATGAAGTAAGGCGAGAGGTAACCACGGTCGAACTGCATACCTTCGACAACGTCCAGTTCATTTTCCAGACCGGAGCCTTCTTCGACTGTGATAACACCTTCTTTGCCCACTTTGCCCATGGCATCTGCAATGATGCGGCCGATGCTTTCGTCTGCGTTCGCAGAGATTGTGCCTACCTGGGCAATGGAGTTGTCGTCTTCGCAGGGCTTGGACAAATCCTGCAGCGCCTTAACGCCGGCAACCACAGCCTTGTCGATGCCGCGCTTCAGATCCATGGGGTTCATGCCGGAAGCCACGGCTTTCATGCCTTCAGCCAGAATGGACTGGGCCAGAACCGTCGCGGTGGTGGTACCGTCACCGGCCACATCGGAAGTTTGCGAGGAAACTTCCTTCACCATTTGCGCGCCCATGTTCTCGAACTTGTCTTCCAGTTCCACTTCCTTGGCAACGGATACGCCGTCTTTGGTAATGGTGGGTGCACCAAAACTTTTTTCCAGCACAACATTGCGCCCTTTAGGACCCAGCGTGACTTTCACGGCATTGGCCAGGATATTTACGCCGGCTGCCATGCGATGACGAGCGTCGTCGCTGAATTTCACTTCTTTCGCAGTCATGTGTATTCCTCTTTATTAAGTTAATCGATTGAACTCGAACTCAGTATTCCGGGATACCGCTAACCGCTGGCGAATACCCGGTTTCAGAAATTTATTTGGTGATTACGCCGGTGATGTCGTCTTCGCGCATTACCAGCAGGTCTTCACCTTCGATCTTGATTTCGGTGCCGCCATATTTGCTGAACAACACGGTGTCACCCACTTTGACTTCCAGGGGGCGTACTTCGCCGTTGTCGAGCACCTTGCCGTTACCCACGGCAACCACTTCACCCTGGATGGGCTTTTCGGCAGCGGAGTCGGGAATGACGATGCCGCCAGCTGAAGTGCGTTCTTCCTCCATACGGCGAACAATGACGCGATCATGCAAAGGACGAATATTCATGAACTATCTCCTTGATAGAAAAGCTTTTTTGATTTTTACGACAATGCTAAAAATTGGTGGTTAGCACTCTAACTTGATGAGTGCTAATAATAGTGACGAAAATACGAAAATCAAGGGCTGGGAATAAATTTATTGTGCTTGCAAATCAGGAACTAATCATCACGCCGGTAATCCCCTTCAATGACGTCAGGCCGCTGCTGATGCGTCCGGCTACCACCGCCAAAACCGCCACCCGGTGGTTTGGGAAAACGAAAAATGCGCTGGAAAAACCACACGGCCATGGACCGCCGCAGCGGCGGCACCAGGCATAAAAAGCCGATGGTGTCGGTAAAAAACCCCGGAGTCAGCAGCAACGCGCCGGCCACTAATAACATGGCCCCTTCCAGCATTTCGATGGCGGGTATGCCCCCTTGCGCAGCGGTTTGCTGTACCCGGCGTAGCGTCGAAAATCCCTGAATACGCAACAACCAGGCGCCCAGCACCGCGGTGAAGACTACCAGGAAAACCGTGGTGAATGAGCCGATCACCGATCCGACTTCGATTAATAAGTAAATCTCCACCAGGGGAATAAGGAAAAAAAGTAACAGTAATATTGCGAATGGATTCATAGTCCGGTATGTAGAATCAGTAATAAAGCGTGGATTGAAGACTCTGTAGTGATGACGGGCGTAATCCGTGATCCAGGTGTTTTATCAAATGATAATATCCATATAATGGCCCATATTGAGATTTAAAGGCCGATTTGGCATTACCCGATAGAAAATAACGTTTTTATGATGAATTAAAGAGACGTTAAGCCGGACCGCCTACCATGCAACGCCCGAATTCACTATAACTGACAACAGATTGGCTATGCAAACAGCAAACTCCGACCCGAATTCCCAACACTGTATCGTACTCAGTACCTGTCCCAGCCAGGAAGTGGCCCAAAGCATCGCGGCCAAACTTGTCGAAGCCAAGCTGGCTGCCTGCGTTAATATTGTACCGGGCTTAACGTCCGTTTATGAATGGCAGGGCAAGATTGAAACCGACCAGGAACATCTGCTCATTGCGAAAACCACCACGGCTGCATACCAGATGGTGGAAAACACGATTCTGGACAGCCACCCTTATGAACTTCCTGAAATCATAAGTATCCCAATAAACAACGGTTTGGCTAATTATTTGTCATGGATTGACGACACTATTGCATCAGTTCATTAACCTGAGGTCACAATGAAACAACACAAAACCCGTCTTTTATTCCCACTGCTCGTTGCGCTGTTTGCCCTGCTCCCGCTCCACAGTTTTGCCGAAGAAGAAATCCTTGATACCGGCCTCATGGGCGACGAGCCGCTGCCACCGGAACAGGCGTTCGTGCTCAGCACCGAAGTACTGGGCGCCGATATGATCCGCGCTAAATTTCATATTGTCGATGGTTATTATATGTACCGCGACAAATTCAAATTTGAAAGTGATTCACCGGGCATCACCACCGACCTGGCGGTCTTTCCCAAGGGTAAAATCAAGGAAGACGAGTTTTTCGGAAAGGTGGAAACCTACCGGGGGGATATCGCCATCGATATCCCGTTAAACCGCACCGGTTCGATGCAAACCCTGGAACTGAAAGTGACCTCCCAGGGTTGCGCCGATATCGGTATTTGCTATCCGCCACAGAAGCAACAGGTGACACTGGATCTGCCACCGCTTCCCGCCGGGTCCACCAGCAGTGCCCCGGCGACCAGCGGCGACCAATCGTCGGGAGGTGCGCTGTCAACCATAAAAAAGTTCGGTCAGTCACTGCTCGGTGACGACGAACCCCAGTTCCTGCCTGTTGACCAAGCCTTTGTCTTTACCGCCGAGATCGAAGACGGCAATACCATCCGTGCCCACTGGGACATCGAAGACGGTTACTACCTATACCGTGATAAATTTGAATTCAAACTCAAAGACGCCAATGGTGTTGAGCTCGGCCAGATCAACATGCCCGAAGGCAAGGAAAAGATCGATGAATCTTTTGGGCGCATGATCGTGTACTTTCACGAGGCCAATTTAAAGCTGCCGCTGCAACGGTCCCAGTTAGATCCCACCAATGTCACCCTGGAGGCCAAGTACCAGGGTTGCGCCGAAGCAGGTTTATGTTATCCGCCACAAACCAAAACCATGCCTTTGTCGCTGCCTGCCGGGCAGGCGATGCCGGTGGCAGCCACAACCGGTGGTTCCGGCGGTGGCGGTGAACCGGCGCCGGTTGTGGATGAAGAGCAGCGCAGTTTTATCGGCAACCTGCTGTTCGCCTTTGGCATCGGGTTTCTGCTGAGTTTTACCCCGTGCGTGTTACCCATGATTCCCATTTTAGTGGGCGCCATCGTGGGACAATCCGGGCAGCAACCGACCAAGATGCGTGCCGGGATGCTATCCGCCAGCTACGTGCTGGGTACAGGTGTGGTTTATTCTGTCGCGGGCTGGCTGGCGGGTGCCTCCGGGGCACAGCTGCAGGCCTACACCCAAAATGCCTGGGGCATTGGCATTGTCGTGGTCATTCTGCTGCTGCTGGCACTATCAATGTTCGGTTTTTATGAAATTCAAATGCCCTCGGCGATCCAGTCCAAGCTACAAATGAAAAGCCAGAACCTCAAGGGTGGCTCCATGGCCGGCACGTTCTTTTTAGGCACGGTGTCAGCGCTGATTGTCGGTGCCTGTGTCACTCCGCTGTTGATGCTGGTGCTGGGTATCGCCATCCAGACCGGTGATCCGGTATTGGGTGCCTCCATGATGTTCGCCATGGCCTGGGGGATGGGCGTCGTATTAATAACCGTGGGCGTGGGCGCCGGGCACTTGTTACCCAAGGCCGGTGGCTGGATGGACATTATCAAATACGTATTTGGTGTATTGCTCATCGGTGTTGCCATTTATCTCATGACACCGCTGCAACAAGTGCCGGTATTGTTGTTATGGGGTATTTTCTTCATCGTGGTTGGCGTCTACATGGGTGCCACCCAGGCCGTGCCGGAAGGAGCAAGCAACTGGCGCTATATGTGGAAAGGGCTTGGCACAGTGCTGCTAATCTGGGGTATTCTGGCACTGGTCGGTGGCATGCAGGGGAACCGCGATATCATGCAACCGGTGCAATTATCCAGCTTTGGCATGATGTCCGGTACAGCAGGTGTCAGCGCCCAGGGTGGATTGGTGGATCCCCATGACCTGTTTGTGCATCTGGACAATCCCGCGGAACTGGACGAACAAATGGCCAGGGCCAAAGCTGCCGGCAAGCCGGTGTTACTGGATTATTACGCCACCTGGTGCACTGACTGCCGACGCATGGAAAAAGCCACGTTTGGCAACCCGGAAGTGCAACGCATCATGCAAAACGAATTAGTGGCGTTGCAGGTGGATGTTACCGATCCTAACAATGAACCCACCGAAGCCATCAAAAAACGCTTTAAGGTTTTCGGGCCACCCGCCATGTTGTTTTTTGACAGCAACGGCAATATGCGTAAAGACCTGAACTTCTACGGCTTTCGGGATCCCGACGATTTTATAGCGACGCTCAACCAACTTTAAACAGTGTGATGGCGACCGGGTCGCGTCGAGGGGGAATGGAATGAAATCAAATTATGTTGCCTATGTATTATTGTTTCTCGCCGGCCTGTGGGGCGGTAACGAGCTGGTTAAGCTGTTTTCCAACGAAGAAGCCATTACCGCTGCGGCCGAAGCACAACGCAATCGCCATGCCAGCGAATTTTCCCTGCACGACTTACAGGGCAAAGCCCATCAATTCAGTGAATGGGATGGCAAGGTTCGGGTATTAAACTTCTGGGCCACGTGGTGCCCCCCCTGCCGCCGCGAAACCCCCATGTTTGTTGAAATGCAGGAACAACTGGGTTCGCAAGGATTGCAGTTTATCGGCGTGGCCATCGACGAAAAACAAAAGGTAAAGGATTTCATGGATACCTATGGTGTTAACTATCCCATGCTCATTGGTACCGAAGACGCCATTGAGGTTGCCGAACAATACGGCAACCGCTTCGGCGCCCTGCCCTGGACGGTGGTCATTGATCGCGAAGGCACTATCATTCACGCTCAGGGTGGTGAGTTTACCCGCCAGAAAGCCGATTCGGTGATCCGTCCCCTCTTGTAATATTCCCAACGGCCCCGCCCAACGGTTAATTGGCTAATTATTAACCAGGCGAGTTCCATTGTGCGGTGCAAAATATAACTAAACTTGACCATAAAAGCAGGCAATCTGCGGCTATCTTGCAGCAATTTTGATAATTTTCTATTTGCCATCTGGACAATGGATGGTGAGTAGGTAATAATCCCTGACTTCTACGTTGAACCTGACAAATTGTCGGTTTTTCTCGAAAATACCGGACGTTCCTGTCCAAATTCTGACAAATCGGTTCAATCTCAATACTTCGACTTTAGGTACATCAACAGTACATCGACGGATTTAAGGAACAGCCTTCGCACATGCCTGACATTCTGGTGGTACACGGACCCAACCTCAATTTGCTGGGAACACGCGAACCGCAGCACTACGGCAACGCTACGCTCGCCGACATTGATAAACACCTCAACGACGCGGCAAAAAAAGCCGGCGTTACCATTAGCTGTGTGCAAAGTAATGCAGAACACGAAATCGTGAATCACATCCAGGCGGCCGCACAAAATCAAACACAGTTTATTATTATTAATCCGGCGGCATTTACTCATACCAGTGTGGCTATTCGCGACGCCATTACCGCTACCGGTATTCCGTTTATTGAAGTTCACCTATCCAATATTTTTCAGCGTGAAGCATTTCGCCATCACTCTTATTTTTCCGATGTCGCTGTTGGTGTGATTTCAGGATTAGGTGCGCAAGGCTACGAGCTGGCATTACAGGCAGCTATTGCACAACTCAATCAACC
>JASFMT010000087.1:0-10585 GCA_050117455.1 Gammaproteobacteria bacterium
GGCGGCCCTGGCAGGTCGTGCGCTTTTTACCCGTATTTTTGCTTGAGTCTGTCAAAGGGGGTATTGATGTCAGTTTGCGCGTGTTTCGTCCAGGTATGCGGCTGCGCCCGGTGGTAGTGGACTACAGACTCAGACTGCCAAATGGTTTGCCCCGTTTATTAATGCTGAATGTCGTCAGTTTGCTGCCGGGCACCTTGAGTGCCGATTTGCAGGATAATTGTCTGAGGTTGCATGTGCTGGACAAAAACACTTCTTATGAAAATGAATTAAGGCGTATCGAAAGCTACATTGAAAAAATGTTCCATGCCAAAGAAGGATCCAGTTAATAATGAATTTGTTTCTGACAGTTGCATCCCTTGTGGTGCTGGGAACGATCACAGTAGGGCTTTTGCGCGTGTTGCTCGGGCCGCACAGGGCGGATCGCATGGTCGCCGCCCAGTTGTTCGGCACGGCGGGTGTTGCGTGGATATTGTTGTTGGGATACGCCACGGACAGGCCGTTGCTCAGTGATATCGCGCTGGTCCTGGCCTTGTTGGCGGCGGTAACGGCAATTGCATTTGTACAGCGAGCCTGGCAATCGCTTCGAGAGGATCAGGATGAACATCACTAACGGGATAAGCGCCGCACTGATCACGTTGGGCCTGGTCTTTTTCATCGCCGGCACACTGGGATTGTTACGTTTCCCGGATTTGTATACGCGGTTACATGCCTTGACCAAGGCGGACAACCTCGGCCTGGGGTTTATCGTCGCGGGATTGTCGATATATAGCGGTTCCTGGTTTGCCGCCTTAAAACTCGTCATAATCTGGCTGCTGGTGATGATATCCAGTGCGGTCGCTTCCCATTTGATAGCGCAGGCTGCACTGCGCAAAGGTCTGCAACCATGGCAGGCACCGTGACTACGTGGCTGCTTGACGGGGTGCTGGTTTTTACCCTGGTGCTGCTGGCCTGGCGGGCGTTGGCCAGCACGGATTTGTTTACGGCGATCGTTGTCTTTATCGGCTTCGGTCTGGTCATGGCGCTGGTATGGGTGCGCCTGCGGGCGCCGGACGTTGCGCTGGCCGAAGCGGCTATCGGGGCGGGGCTTACCGGCGCATTGCTACTCAATGCCTACGCGAAGCAAAGGGGCGCGGTGCCGCAAGCGCGGCCCCGCCATGGACGAAAGCCGTTACGGGTTACTGGCATTGCTTTTTCTGTTATTGGGCTGGTTTTATTTCTTTCCCTGGGCTGGGGTGTGCTGTCATTGCCGCCTTCAGGTACAGGGTTGCGCGATGCCGTGGACCAGCATATTGCGCTTAGCGGCGTGACCAATCCGGTAACGGCCGTACTGTTGAATTTTCGCGGCTATGATACCTTGCTGGAAATCGCGGTTTTATTGCTGGCGATGCTGTCGGTATGGATCGTCAGTGACGGTGAACAACCCGTTCGTCAGCCTTCCCGCGGCGAGTTCGGCGCGTTATGGGGGTTGACCGCGATATTGATACCATTGTTGATCTTAACCGCCGGTTATGTGCTGTGGATCGGTTCAAGCCGGCCGGGCGGCGCTTTTCAGGCGGGTGCATTGTTGGGTGGCGCCGCCGTTTTGTTAATCGTCAGCGGCCAGTCGGTGATGGTCATTAAACCTTTCGCGTTAAGGCTGGTGACATCGTTGGGACTGTTGGTTTTTATTATGACCGGCGCGGCGATGATTTATCAGGGTAACTTTCTGCAATATCCCGTTGCATGGGCGGGAGCGCTAATACTATTCATTGAAACAGCGGCAACCGTGAGCATCGGTGCTATTCTCGCGGCACTGTTCCTGGGGCATAAACCGGCAACTGAAACGGGAAGCTACGGATACCCTGTGAGGGGTGCTACATGACCGATGCCGGCTTGTACTTGCTAACCGGTGTTGCGTTGTTCGCGCTGGGTGCTGTCTATCTGGTTTTGCATCCTCAGCTCATCGGTAAAATACTGGCGATCAACATCGCCGGCAGCGGTGTTTTTCTGGTCTTTATTGTTATCGCCGCTGGCGCAGGCAATGGGTCGCCGGATCCGGTGCCGCATGCCATGGTGCTGACCGGAATCGTCGTTGCGGTGAGCGCGACCGCGGTTGCACTGGCATTCGTTTCCCGTTTGCATTCAGACGATGCACGCGGTGGAAACCAGGAAAAACAAAATAAAACCTGACACGGCGACCCATGGCAGATACCCATTACTTTTATATTGCCGTCATCATCCTGCCCCTTTTATCGGCCATTGCGGCATTTTTGTGGCCGCGGGTTGAAGTATTCATTGGATTGGCAACCGCGGTTATCATCACCCTGTTAATTGCACAGTGGATCGGGCCGGATCTTAAAGTCGCCGGTGCCTTCTATGTTCTTGGCGGCTGGCAACCGCCGCTGGGTATTGCATTGTATGCCGATGGCCTTAGCGCCGTTATGCTGGTAATGACCGCAATGGCCGGATTTGCCATCAGCCTTTATGCCTCCGCGTATTTCGAGAAAAAACAATCCCGGGACAGCGGCAAGGAACTGTTGTTCTGGCCGGTATGGCTCATCATGTGGGCGGCGCTGAATGCGCTGTTTTTGTCCGCGGATATTTTCAATATTTATGTCACCCTTGAGCTGGTCAGCCTGTCCGCCGTGGCCCTGGTGGCGCTGGCGGGGAAGCCCGAAGCAAACAGCGCCGCGTTGCGGTACTTGCTGGTGGGCCTGTTTGGTTCGCTGGCGTATTTGTTCGGCGTGGCATTGTTATACGGTGAATATGCCACACTGGACTATACCAGGCTCGGCGGTCTCATCACGGCAACGCCAACATCAATCATCGCGCTGGCGATGATGAGTACGGGGTTAATCATGAAGGCGGCTCTTTTTCCCATGCACTTCTGGCTGCCACCGGCGCACAGCAGTGCGCCCGCGCCGGTGAGCGCCCTGCTTTCAGCATTGGTGGTGAAGGGCGCGGTGTATCTGTTGTTTCGTATCTGGTTTAACATTTTTGATGAGATTATTACCGGGTTTGCCGTGCAGCTAATGGGCGTTCTGGGCGCGGCAGCGATACTATGGGGCTCTGTGCAGGCGCTTCGCGCCGAGCGGCTAAAGTTGTTAGTGGCCTATTCAACGGTTGCGCAAATTGGCTACCTGTTTTTGGCGTTTCCGCTAATACTGAAGACCGGAACCGCTGCTGCCATGTCCGGTGCGGTATATTTAATGGTGTCCCACGCGCTGGCCAAAGCCGCCATGTTTACCAGCGCCGGCACCATTATGAAGGTGGCGGGCCATGACCGGTTAAAAGATTTGGGCGGTACCAGCCAGCGCTATCCGATAACGGTATTTACCATTGCTATCGCCGGCGTGTCCCTGATTGGCCTGCCGCCGAGCGGCGGTTTTATGGGTAAATGGCAGTTACTGAATGCCGCGTTTGTTTCCGGTCAATGGTGGTGGGTCATTATTTTGTTGCTGGGCAGCCTGTTGGCTGCCGCCTATATATTTCGTGTTATCGCGCACGCTTTTTCGCATCTGGACAATCTGCCGCCACGCAAAACGCTGGACTGGCGGCTGGAGTGGCCGGCATTATTTATTGCCACCATCGCGTTGATCCTTGGCCTGTTGGCTTATCCACTGGACGGGTTACTGGATATTGGACAAGTGCTGTCTCAGGTGCCCAAACCGGATACAGCGCTATGAGTTTTGATGCCACACTGCCTGTACTGATTTTGCTGAGTTCGCTGGTGCCGGGCGTTGTTATCTTTTTTCTGGGTGAAGGCCGGCACGGCATCCGGACAGTCCTGAACATGTTAGGTGCCACGATAAAGCTGGTTCTTGTGGCTATCCTGATCTGGGGTGTATACCAGGGTACGGAGTTTGAGTCCCGTTTCCGGTTGCTGCCGGGCCTGGATCTGGTATTACATGCTGATGCCTTGTCGGTTTTATTTGTCAGTTTGTCCACGATATTGTGGTTTGTGACGACGCTATACGCCATTGGCTACCTTGAAGGGTCACCCCATCGCAGCCGGTTTTTTGGTTTTTTCAGTTTATGTGTGAGCGCCACCATCGGCGTCGCCATGGCCGGCAATTTGCTGACCTTTCTTATCTTTTATGAAATCCTTACGTTGTCCACTTATCCGCTGGTGGTGCATCGCGGAACCCCGGAAGCTTTGCGTGCGGGGAAAGTCTATCTGATCTATACACTGACCGGTGGCGTTATTTTATTGGCGGGCGTTGCCTGGTTGCGTGCGCTGGCCGGCCCGCTGGATTTTACCGAAACCGGCATACTTGCCGGACGTACTGACTTGAATCCCGCGACGTTAAAAATCATTTTCGTTTTGCTGATTGCCGGTTTGGGCGTTAAAGCCGCGCTGGTACCGTTGCACGGATGGCTGCCCAAGGCGATGGTTGCGCCGGCGCCGGTAAGTTCGTTATTGCACGCCGTTGCGGTGGTCAAGGCGGGGGCGTTTGGCATAGCTCGCGTGGTGTACGACGTGTATGGCGTGGAGTTTGCGGCGCGGCTGGACCTGCTGTTCCCCCTCGCCGTGCTGGCCGCCATTACCATTATTTACGGTTCCGTGCGGGCCCTGTTTCAGGACGAACTTAAAAAACGTCTTGCCTATTCGACGGTGAGCCAGGTCAGTTACATTGCGTTGGGGATCGCCACTGTCGGACCGGTGGCGACCGTGGGTGGCATTGTGCATCTGGTACACCAGGGCGTGATGAAAATAACCCTGTTCTTTTGCGCGGGGAATTTTGCGGAGACGCTGGGAATTCACCATATCAGTGAAATGCATGGCGTCGGCCGGCGTATGCCGTGGACCATGGCGGCATTTACCATCGGCGCGCTGGGGATGATCGGTGTGCCGCCCATTGCCGGGTTTATCAGCAAGTGGTACCTGGCCGGCGGGGCTCTGGAAGCAAATCAGCAATGGATATTACTGGTTCTGGCCGGCAGCAGTTTGTTAAATGCGGCCTATTTTCTACCGATCCTTTATGTTGCCTGGTTTAAACCGCAACGGCATCCGTGGCCCGAGGAAGATACCCATCATCGCTACGAAACGGCGCTGGCATTATTAATACCGCCGTTGTTTACGGCCTTTTCGGCATTACTGATTGGCCTGCTTGCGGCGACCCCGTTCAGCCCGCTGGAGTGGGCGCAACTGATTGCGCAAAGGGAGTACCGTTAATGAATCCGGTTAATTTATCGTGGCTGCTGCCCCTGAGTATCGCTGTGCCATTCCTGTTGGCTGTGCTGCTTGGTTTCCCCGGTGCGCGCAAATGGATGACGAAGTTTATGGTGCTTGCGCCGTTACCTGCATTGGTAACCGCTGTTTGGGCGATGGTGCATGATGGGGCGGATATAGTACTGGACTTACCGTGGTTATTGATTGGTAGCCGTCTCGTGCTCGATGATACCGGCCAATTGTTTTTGCTACTCACCGCGCTGATATGGTTGTCCTCGGCAATGTTTGCCGTCAGAGATATTGCCGCCGTGCAGAATCGCGTTCGGTTTGGCCTGTCTTTCCTGGTGGCCCTGACCGGTAATATTGCTGTCACCATTGCGGCGGATGTAGTGACTTTTTATACAGCGTTTGCCCTGATGAGTTTTGCGGCTTACGGCCTTATCGTCACCAGTGATGATAAGGCCGTGGTCAGGGCAGGGCGTGTATACATTGCATTGGTCGTTATTGGTGAACTCATGTTGTTTTCGGCTTTTGTGACCGGCGTCAATACCAGTGGGTCGATATATTTAGCGCAGTGGCACTCCGCGATGCACGTGGCGATAACCGTCACGTTCATCATAATGGGGTTTGGCATAAAACTGGGCGTTATTCCGTGGCACTTCGTGTTGCCAATAAGCTACCAGGCGGCGCCCTATAGTGCCGCGGTAGCGTTGGGCGGTGCCATGCTAAACGCCGGAATGTTGGGGTGGTTAAGGTTTTTGCCGCTCGGCCACAGTGCATCGCCGGATTGGGGAGTCGCGCTTATTGTTCTTGGCATGTTGGCGAGTTTTCTGGGTGTGGTTCTTGGCGTATTCCAAAAAAATCCCAAAGCCTTGCTGGGTTATTCCAGTGTCAGTCAGGTGGGGTTGATGACGGTTATCGTCGGGGTGGCGCTTGTTGATCCCGGTCAATGGAAAATATTGTCTGCTGTTTTGTTAATTTATGTTTTTCATCATGCCCTGGCCAAAGGCGCACTCTTTTATGCGGCGGGTTTTCGCACTGCTCTCAGTAAGCCGGTTTATTACTGGATGTGTTTTGCGCTTCTGCTGCCGGCACTGAGTATCGCCGGCGCGCCATTGACCTCCGGTGCGCTGGCGAAGTCCGGCTTTAAGACTGTTCTTCCGGCATTGCCTGAGCCCTGGTCAATGTGGCTTGTTTATCTCCTGCCATTAAGTTCCGTGGCAACGTCATTGTTACTAATGCGTTTCATATTCATGGTGTGGCCGCAGCGTGTCCGGGCACCAGGCAGTCCTGATACCGCGCTATACGGGCAGGTGTTGCTGACACTCGCTGTGGCGATAATGGCGTGGTTGTTCGCCAGTGTAAATGGAGGGCAGACTGTCGCGGTAGCACTAAAAGCCGCCAGCCTTTGGGCTTCGAGCTGGCCGCTAATGGCAGCAATAATCCTGGCAGCCGTTGCTGTCTGGCTGGGCAAAAGATTCAATTTGCGATTGCGGGTACTGCCGGCCGGCGATCTTTTGCTGCCGATCGAAAGCATTTTACGTTATGCGTTGAAGTTGCTGCTGAGACTGGCGTTGTTTATCGAAACAATGTGGTCCCGCACAAAACTTTCATTGAACGCCAGTCTTCTTGATGAATCGCTACAGGCTTCAGAACGGATCTTGCGTTCCCCCGTTACCGTGGGCGTAATGTTTATTTTGATGTTCCTGGGTATATTGCTCACGCTTGGGATTCTGCTGAATCGATGATTAGCTTTTGAGAACGAAAATTACGCTTGAGAATCGTTCAATGGACCTATATCAATGGGATATCGTATAGGGCGTGTCAGTGGTTAATAGAGATTGTTTTAGCGTTGGTAAATTCCAGTAAACCATGGCGGCCAAGTTGCCGTCCAAAGCCGGATTGTTTAACGCCGCCAAACGGCAGTGGGGCATCATCGGTGGGAAGTCTGTTGATAAAAACCATACCCGCGTCTATTTTGCGTCCAACTTCTTCGGCATATTGCTGATCGCGGGACCAGATGCTGGCGCCTAGACCATACTTGCTGTCATTGGCGATTCGTATCGCATCTTTGTCATCCTTTGCATGAATAATGGAGGCTACTGGCCCGAAAAGTTCTTCGTCGTACGCTGGCATGCCTTTGCCGACATTATCCAGAATCGATGCAGGATAATAAAAGCCCGGGGTTTTCAGTTTATAGCAACCGGCAATGGGGTCTGCCCCCGCCCGGATACTTTTTCTTACCTGAAGGTGCAATTTTTCCCGCACCTGTTCCCTGGCAAGGGGGCCAAGATCGCTAAGGGGGTTCATCGGATCATCGGCCTGCATGGTTTTCACCCTGTCGTAAAATAATGGTACAAATTGATTGGCGATGTCGCGCAAAACGATAATGCGCTTGGCGCCGAAACAGGTTTGCCCCGCATTGTAAAACCGCGATGCAACGGCGCATTGCACGGCGGCATCGATATCGGCGTCGTCCAGTACGATGAAAGCATCGGATCCGCCTAGTTCCATTACGCTTTTCTTCAGGTTACGGCCGGCGTGCTGCGCCACTATTCGCCCGGTGGTGACGCGTCCGGTAAATGCCACATGCTGAATTCGAGTATCGGCGAGCAGCGGCGCCACCTGGTTGCTATGAATTAACAGAACCTGAAAAATATCTGAGGTAACGCCGGCGTCATGGAATAATTGTTCAATAGCCAATGCGCATTGTGGAACATTGGAGGCGTGCTTTAATAAAACGGTATTGCCTGCGGCAAGGGCAGGGACTGTAAATCGAAAGGCGTGCCAGAGGGGGAAATGGGAGGGTACTATGCCAAGGATAGTCCCGACGGGCTCGTAGCGCACATAACGTTTTGTGGCACCTGAGGTAACTTTTTCGTCTGCGAGAAAGTCCTCCGCCCATTTCACGTAGTAGTCGCATACACGGAGACATTTGCCGATTTCACTGCGTGCTTCACTGATTAATTTGCCAGTTTCGCTGACAACTAGCTGCGCCAGTTTCTCGCGGCGAAATTGCAGGACCTGTTTCACTGACTGGATTAAACGGGTACGGTTGGTAAGTTCACTGTTTGCCCAGTCCGGCGCTGACGTGGTTAATTTTGTCAGCACTTGTTCCAGCCTGGATTCGGGCCAACAATCAATTTCAAAACCGGAAACCCCGGTAGCCGGATTTACAGACGTGAGTTTCATTTATTTGTAAGTCCTGATACGAAAAACGACCCGCATATGTTTAGCGGGCATTGTTTGTAATTCTAAGTATTAAATATCTTCTTGTTTCTGCTTTAGCTATATTTAACCTGTCAGTACCATGAGTGCCTGCACGCAGGCATCTGAAGGTTTATTGGCGACACCAGGTTGGTGGTTGTTGTTTTATGAAATAATCTGATCCTCTTTTTTAATCGGTTAACACAGGGTTGGTTTGTTGTTCTTGGATAGTGTAATGACGGGAATGGGCGTTTACAACATGATGCGGGTCATGTTTTTTGATAACGCCATGAATTATCTGGTAATAATGCGTTTGATCGTATTGCTGGTTGATGTAAAGATGTATTAAAAATGGATACAATTGGCTGCGAATCTATTGTGCAGTATTTGTTTTGACAACGATATTAATCTCATAATATAAAAATTCGAAAAATGAGCCTACCGAAAGATTGCCGTGATTGCCCGGTCTGGAAGAAGAGTCTGTTCAAGGATTCTGATCAGGAATTGCTGCAATGGCTGGCCAAAAGAAAAAAATTCGTTCAACTAAAAAGAAAAGATGTTCTATTTGATCAGGGGCAACAGGTTGATGGTTTGTATTGTCACATGAGTGGCCTGGCCAAGGTCGTTCAGAAAGACGACAGTGGTGAGGTTCTTTTTTCGCGGCTGGTATTCCCGGGGGATACCTCTGGACATCGCAGTCTTTTTGTCGAGTCTGACTACAAAGGGACCGCGGATGTTGTATCCAACCAGTTGCAGGCCTGTTATATATCTAAAGAAGACATTTTATATTTGCTTTCGCATAATGCGGCGTTTGCTAAAAATCTGGTGGTTAAAATCTCCATGGAAGGTGTGAAATCGGAGCAAGCGCAAATATCGGCTCGCAGGCAATCGGTGCGGGGCCGGTTGGCAGCGTTATTGTGCGAGCTTTGTGAGGTGGACTCAGAAGAGCTGGATGATAAGCGCTATATGCTAAAGTCGAATCTCACCAAAAGGGATATTGCCGGCTTTTTGTCGGTGGCTAACGAAACCGTTATACGATTGATGTCTGAAATGAAATCGGAAGGAATAATTGATAATCAGGGAAAGAAAGTCCTGATATATGATTTGCACAGGTTGCGAGAGCTGGCAAAGCTTTGATGGTCTTTCAGTGTTGACTGGCCAGTGAAAAACATCAACTGAGAAAAGGATTTCTAATATAAGGATTGCTTTTTGATGTCTTCGTATGACTAGAAAAACAGTAATACCTGGGCCGAGATACGATCGTCGGTAGCATCGGCAATATTATTTGCCGGACTTGCTGACGGAAACCCCACGGCTTCCATAGTACGGCTTTCGTAGTTAATGATGGCTTTGGTGGTATCGGTAAAGAAATACTGAACACCCAAAGTCCAGGTTTGGAATTTGAATTCATCAGTAGGTTGCAGGTTCGTGACGCGATTGTACCAATCGTAACGGATATCCAGCTCGATTTTGGGCGTGATGCGATAACCAAAATCAAGATATCCACCATCGCCTTTCCCGTCGGGTTTCGTCAGGAATTGCGCAACCATAAGGCCATTGTTACTGACCGCCCCCGGGACAGCACCCATGGTAGAGCCGGTAAAGATCATGCCATCGACTTCGATATATTCCGCCCAAAACCTGTATTTTCCGTCGAAGTATGTACCCCCAATGCCTGTCAGGTTTCGATTATACTCTCGTTCAGCGGCTTCAAGGGAGGTGCCGCCGGCAGCAAGTACTGCAGAGTCATAAATTGTCCGTTTGCCACTGGTGCGCCACGCATACAACTTGTAACCTTTGCGAAACAGCTTCTGTCCGCTGAATATTTTCTCAGATGACCAGTAGATTGTTTTATCCAGCTCGTCATTGCGATCGTCCTTGTTGGCGCCGCCCTGACCGATGAACAAGGCGTAGCTGTGCTCCCAGTCTTCCTTTCTGAACGAATCAAATATTTGAATCCCCGTGTCTCGCACGGCGACGGCGGCACTACGAAACTGGGTTTGAATTCCGCCGTTACAAAAACGAAGATAATTATCACTGCTCGGTCCCATTGGGCTGCCCAGGTCACACATTGCTTGTCCGTCTGTCCAGAACGGGCGTTCAACCAATTGCTGGTTGGCAATGTTGGTGAGATTAATATAATTAAAGGCCATAATACCCTGGTAAACCTCTTCGCTCATGGGAACTTTCATCTGGCCGACGCGTATTTTGGCGCCTTTTACTTGA
>JASFMT010000088.1:0-10504 GCA_050117455.1 Gammaproteobacteria bacterium
GCACCGGCAAATTGACACCAATAGAAGGTTCACCATTTCCCGCCGGTGAATATCCTGATGCTGTGATTATCAGTCAGGACAATCGCTTTGCTTATGTTACCAATGAAGATGACAATTCAGTGGCTAGTTTTACCATTGATAACCAAAGCGGGTCCCTTGAGCCGACGGGATCTACGGTTGCCACTGGCCACCATCCCATTTCCATTACTATTGCTCCCAATGGCAATTTTGCTTTTGTCTCTAACTTTGATGATGCTACCATCAGTACGTATCGTATCGACAAGGCAAATGGTACGTTGCAGCCCACCGGTGCCCAGGCGAAAACCGATGAACATCCTATTTATGTCAGTATTTCGCCGGACAGCCGATTTGCGTATGTTGCAAACTATGGTTCAACAACAGTTTCCGCATTTGCTATTGATTCAAAGAGTGGAACGTTACGCGAATTGACAGGTTCCCCGTTCAGTGCCGGGGCACAGCCCTATTCAGTAACCGTTGATCCAACAATGCACTTTGTCTATGTGGCAAACTGGGGAAGCCATGATGTTTCGGCGTACCGGATTGACTCAAAAACCGGGGCGCTCAATCCGGTAAAAGGTTCGCCCTATGCGGCGGACTGGTATCCCTATGCCGTGGTGGTGGATGCCGAATCCCGTTTTGCCTACGTCGCCAATAATGGGGCAGGTACTATCAGTGCCTACCGCATCGATAACAGTACCGGGGCTCTGGTGGAACAAAATAACTCGCCGTTCAGATCGGATGACGGTCCCTATTCCATGGCGATTGGGTACTAGCGTAAACAGTGCCGATATAGCCATTGAATGTCATCGTGTAAAGCCTGTTACTCGTTAAGTTATTTATGGGGCGAATGGACTGTATATAATCGATAGCATGATTGTTGCAGATCCATGCACTATATTATTGATTTGGCGAGTGACAGGCATCAATGGCCGGAAAATCCCTATACCCCAGATTTCTGATAAAACTGCCGTGGTGGTTTGATTTCCTGTTGGCGGGCGGTGTTTATTACGCATTGAAATACTGGTTTCCCACGCTTCATTTTCAAAATTCCATGGTTAACCGATTCATCCACGCATTACCGCAGTTCGCCGAGATCTTCGCGTTGATATTACTCGTTAACGCCGTATTTTCCGCTTACCATGCCTGGCGGAACTGGCGCACTGGAAAACAGTAACTGCAGATTAATTGTCGGAAGCAGCGGATTTCTTTTTGGATTTTTTCTTGGAACGTTTTGGCGAACTTTTTCCGGTACTTAATGTGAACCAGTCTTCCTGACGGATATCGTGAAAATAATCCGCTTCATCTATCAGCAGTCCGGATGTTGTTTTTCGTACCGAAGCGATTTCCACCCTGACACCTTCGCCCTTTAGGTGGCGCACCAGTTCAATGTAGTCAGAATCGCCGGACATGATAATAATGGTGTCGACTTTGCTCGATAGTTGCGTGGCCTTGATACTGAGTGGTATGTCGGCGCTCTTATGGCAGGGTCTTACCGAGCCGTGATAATTGGCATGGAGTCGCTCCCGCAATTTTTCCGATATCTGCTTGCCTTCACGAAAATACACCAGGCGGTTCAAACCACGGTTGCCCAGTAACCTCGGAATCAAGGTATCGAAATTAATCATGGTCTGGCGGTCACCGACGATATCATGAATACTGCGTTCGATATTATTGCCATCTACCAGAATGGCAACCGATTGGGTGATCCTGACGTCTGTGTCTGTTTGTTCGCTCATGGCGTAACTTTAGCGCACAACACTGAATAGCACAACACCGGCTGGCACAATGCATGGAGTTGCAAAATTACGGTATGGCGATCAGTGGCCGTGAGAAAAGACAAGAAAAATGACAGCCGGATTAGTGGTAAAATTCGACGAAAAGATTAATTGTTTTGGCTGTTGAGGTATTTTTTCCAGCTGCCGAGATGAGTAATTTCCTGCCCTTCCTGTACGCCGTAAGATTCACAAATAAATCCGGGCAACAACCGTCCGTCCTTGAGTTCCACTTTCCCAATACCCAATGGCGCAGGAATATTGGCAACAAAGCTGCCGAATTCCGCTTTCGGAATTTCCCATACTTCCACGTCAATAGCGTCTCCATATTGATCATCGCGTATTAATCCGGGACGTTGTGGTGGACCGCCGGGTAAAACGTACATGCGATAGGTAGCAGTAGTTTGAGTTTGTTCCAGCAATGTGGCGCCGCGTTCCGTGAGTTGCCAGTTCAGCGGCAGACCTTTCAGGTGTGCACCACATACCACAACAGGTATCACGTCATTAAAAACGACTTGCGATGCTTGAGTAGCAGGCAATGGCTGATCAACTGCGCCCAGGTTTAGCCCCATACGTTGTTGCCAGAAATTGGCAATGGAAAGCAACTTACGATCGGACATTGCCGGTCCGATGAATGTGATGCCGGAAGGACAGCCGTTGTCAAGAAACCCGGCCGGTACCGCAACAGATGCGCAGTCCAGCAGGTTCATAAAATTAGTGTAATACCCCAGGTTACTGTTGAGCTTGATAGGATCGGACTGTACCTGTTCAATGGTGTATATCGTGCCTGCTGTCGGCGTGACTAAGCAGTCGATGCCAGACAGGATGTTGTTGGCAATATTGCGGTAATGCTGTAACAGATATTCTGATTTGAAATAGTCGATAGCCGATTTGCTTTCGCCACTGCCGATAATGGTTCTAATCTCCGGCAACAGTTCTTCAGGGTGATTGGTGATCAAGTTTTCAATGGCCACGTAACGTTCCGCGACCCATGGGCCTTCATATAGCAAACGGGCAGCGTCGAGGAAGGGTGAAAAGTCGATTTCCCGGATTGTAATGCCCAGATCTTTGCATTTATTCATTGAGTCAAAAAATAATTGCTGTGCAGATGCATTGCCGAAAAAGTTTAGTTTCTCGGAACGCGGTACACCGATGGTGAGTGGCGGGGAAGCCCGTCCATAGTGGCGGTGATTGTTATCAAACGCATTGGCGCGGGCATAGTCATCATTGGTGTCATGGCTTGCTGCAATATTTAATACGCTATTGGCGTCATCGGTAGTGAGCGCAAAGATGCTTACACAGTCGAGGCTGCGGCAGGCGGGTACCACGCCACTATTGCTCAGCAGGCCGCGTGATGGCTTGACTCCGATGATATTGTTAAACGCCGCCGGTACCCGGCCGGAGCCCGCCGTGTCAGTGCCCAGGGAAAATGACACCAAGCCTAGTGCTACCGCCACTGCGGAACCGGAACTTGAGCCGCCCGAAATATATTCCGGATTAAAGGCATTTTTACACGGTCCCCATGGCTCGGGCGAGCGGGTGCCCACCAGCCCGGTGGCGAACTGGTCCATGTTGGTTTTGCCTATGGGGATAGCGCCGGCGCTTATCAGTTGTTGAATGACGTAAGCGGATTGTTTCGGCGTGTAGGTAAAGGCGGGGCACGCGGCGGTCGTGGCAACGTCTTGCAGATCTATATTGTCTTTAATGGCGAAAGGAATACCATACAACGGCAAAGAGTCCGGTGACTGGCCTGCCAGCTTATCCAGATAGGGTTGTATTTGCTCCCGGTTAAGGCGGGTAATCCAGATGTTGTTATCCTGATGTTCTTTACATTGCGCCAGTACATAGTCAACGACCTGTTCCGGGCTGACATCCCTTTGGCGGTATGCATTCAACAGACCCTGGATGGTGATATCCATATGGAACCTGACCTCTTATGAATCCTGTTCTTCTAATATTAACAGGGGTTGTCCGGCATTAACCTGGTTGCCTTCATCGCGGTTGATGGCATAGACAACGCCTGCGTGGGGTGCGGTGATTTCGATTTCCATTTTCATGGATTCCAGGATCGCGAGGGTTTGTCCTTCGTGCACATCATCACCCTGTTTGACCAGCAGTTGCCATACGCTGCCGGCCACCGGGCTTTCGATGGCGACGCAATTGTCGGGGATCCTGTCTTCCTCGCCGGATTCACTGGTAAGATGCTGCTCCGATTCAAAGTTAATTTGACCGGAGGCAATCCAGCGCTGTAGTTCTTCATCAAAGGCCTGTTCCCGATGTTTTCTGAATTCGTCGATACTCTCCCGGTTTTGTTCGACAAAAGCGTTGTGATCCGCCAGGTTGAAGGTGGTCTCTTCGATTTTAATGGGGAAGCGGCCCTTGGGAAAATTACGGCGGGCTTCCCGTAATTGTTCCGCTGTGACCTCATAAAAACGGATCTGGTCAAAAAAGCGTAACAACCATGGCCTGGTAAATTCCCTGGTGGTGTGGTAACGATTCCACATCTGGATAGTACGCCCGACAAATTGATAACCGCCAGGGCCTTCCATGCCATATACGCATAGATAGGAACCGCCAATACCGACCGAGTTTTCCGCGGTCCAGGTTCTTGCCGGGTTATATTTGGTGGTCACCAGCCGTTGCCGGGGGTCAACAGGTGTGGCCACTGGCGCACCCAGATAAACATCTCCCAAACCCAGTACCAGGTAACTGGCGTTAAATACAATGTCCTTAACCTGGTCTATATTTTCAAGGCCATTAATACGGCGAATAAATTCAATATTGCTGGGACACCAGGGCGCATCCTTGCGTACCGACTGCATGTATTTTTGAATAGCCAGCTGGCAGGCATCATCATTCCAGCTTAATGGTAAGTGAACGATGCGGGCTGGAACCTCCGGGTTCTCAATGTTTCGCAAGGCCTGTTCGGCGTTTTCAAGCTTAGCCAGCAATTCATTGAGCGATAATACCTGGCTGTCATAATGAATTTGCAGGGAGCGAATACCGGGTGTCAGTTCCAGCATCCCGGCCGGTCCATTATCCCGTAACCAAAGCATCAGGGCATGTGCGCGAAAGCGCAATTTAATATCCAGCACGATCGGTCCGTACTCAACCAATAAATATTTGTCACCGGAGGGTCGGTAAACCACCTGTACGCCGTTATCTTCTTCGCTAAGGGTCCTGACTACGGGGCTGTCGGGTAATGACGTTGTGGCCGTGTGAGTAGTGAGGTCGAGTTCACGTATCGATTGAATTTGCGCGCGTTCAAGGTTAACGGCGTCATCGATACTGACGGGGATAAATCGCGCCTTATCGCCGGCTTTTAACTGGCCCAGTTTCCACAGGTCGGCACTGATAATTGTTGCCGGGCAGACAAAACCGCCAAGGGATGGCCCGTCGGGTCCGAGAATGACCGGCATGTCACCGGTGAAATCCACGGTACCAATGGCATAGGCGTTGTCGTGGATATTGGAAGGATGCATACCCGCTTCACCGCCATCGCTGCGGGCCCATTCCGGTTTGGGGCCCACCAGGCGAATGCCGGTACGGCTGGAATTGTAGTGAATTTCCCAATCCGTATTAAAAAACGTATTAATGTCTTTATCCGTGAAAAAATCCGGTGCGCCATGCGGCCCGTATACCACATGTAAATCCCAGGAGTGATTAATGTCAGGAAGCAGTTCTGCCGGTAGTTGCGTCGGCGCCACCGGTTGCTCGTGGGGATGAACATGCAACACGTCACCGGCGCGTAAGGCGCGCCCCACGTGACCGCCAAACTGGCCCAGGGTAAAAGTTGATTTAGAATGGAGATAATCCGGGCATTGTATGCCGTCCTTCACTAACAGGTACGCGCGGGCACCGGCACCGTCAACCTTGCCGATTTTCAATGTTTGGCCGGCGCAAACGTTGGTGACTTGCCAGAAGTCCACGGGTTGTTCATCCAGCATGACCAGCATTGCCGCGCCGGTCAATACGATTTGCGTGGCGCAATTAAATTTCAGGGCAGGACCGTTTAAGGTTATCTCCAGGCCGGCTGCATCTTCCCGGTTTTCCAGCAGTCGGTTTCCCAAACGAAAAGAATAGCTATCAAATGGCCCGGATGGTGGCACACCCACATCCCAGTAACCGATGCGACCGGGATAATCCTGTATGGTGGTCATGGTACCGCTGCTGATGACATCGATGGTATGGGGAGCAAAGGTAAATTCATTTAAATAGCGGGTATAAATTTGCCCCTGTTGAAATACCTCAGTGTTTAGAATATCCCGTACATAGTTAATGTTGGTTTCAACGCCATAAATAGTAGTCTCGGCTAATGTGTCATCCAGTAAAGTGATTGCTGACGCCCGGTCGTTGGCGGTGGCAATCACCTTAGCCAGCATGGGATCGAAAAAGGGCGAGACTTCCAGTCCGGTGGTTATCCAGTGGTCGATGCGGATGTTGGCTTTTTCGGGGATTTGTACCTCGCTTAGTAGTCCCGCGCAGGGTTGGAAATCCTTATTGGGATCTTCCGCGTAAACGCGAGCCTGAATCGCATGGCCTTTGGGAGCTAATTGGCTTGCCAACGTATTGATATTATCCAGTACCCCGGCAGCGAGTTTGACCATCCACGCCACCAAATCCACGCCATAGACCTGTTCGGTGATGCCGTGTTCCACCTGTAGTCGGGTATTGACTTCCAGGAAAAAGAACTGGTGGGTCTGTTGGTCATAAACAAACTCTACGGTGCCGGCATTGCGGTAATTTACGGCGGATACCAGGCGGGTGGCGGTTTCCTGTAATTGCTGTCGAATACTATCGGGGATATTGGGCGCCGGTGTTTCTTCGATCACTTTCTGGTTGCGACGTTGGGTAGAGCAGTCTCGTTCGCCAAGTGCCACCGCGTTACCTTTGCCGTCACCAAATACCTGTATTTCAATGTGTCGGGCGTACTCGATGAACTTTTCCAGAAACACGCCGCTATTGGAAAAGTTCGCTTCACCTAAACGACGCACGCTGTCATAGGATTTTGTTAACTGCTGTTCATCCCAACACAATTGCATGCCGATGCCACCACCGCCGGCGGTACTTTTTAACATGACCGGATAACCGATGTTTGCGGCCGCTTTACATGCGTCTTCGACGGATTCCAGTAAATCCGTACCCGGTAATAACGGAACATGATTGTCGTTGGCTAACTGCCGGGCTGTGTGTTTCAAACCGAACGCATTCATATGTTCGGCGGTAGGGCCAATGAATGCGATTCCAGCCGCTTCGCAGCGTTTGACAAACTCCGGGTTCTCGCTCAGAAAACCATAACCGGGATGTACCGCTTGTGCGCCGCTTTGTTCAATAACGTCGAACAGTTTATCCTGATTCAGGTAAGTATCTGAAGCGCGGCCTTCGCCCAGTGAATAGGCTTCATCGGAATCTAGTACATGCAACGAATCCGCGTCGGCTTCGTTAAAAACGCAGACTGTTTCGATATCGAGTTGCTTTAGGGTGCGAATGATGCGAGTGGCAATAGCGCCGCGATTTGCAATGAGAACTTTTTTGAACATATTGTTGTACGTTAAAAGTCACATTGGCAGGTCGTCCCGCCGTGGTACGGTAATCTGGCGGGTCGTCCCGCCGATTCAATTTGCTTGTACTGTCATTGTTGTGCAGGCTGAGATGTATGGGATGAATCCCAGTAACAATACGCTTTAATCCCAGACAAGTATTTCAACTGGCGTTGGATTGTAACCATTGCAGGGGTTATTCAACTGTGGACAGTTGGAGATCAATACGATGGTATCCATATACGCTTTCATTTCCACGTATTTACCGGGCGCCGAGATGCCATCTTCAAACGTCAAGCCGCCGTCAGTCGTGATAGGTACGTTCATGAAGAAATTGATGTTATGGGTAATATCGCGCTTGGTCATGCCAAATTCCTCGTTTTCCGCGACCGCCAGCATCCAGCTGTCCCGGCAGGCGTGCATGCATTTTTTATCCAGCGCGTAACGTACCGTGTTGCTCTCCGTGGCGCAGGCGCCGCCCAGCGTGTCGTGGCGGCCGCAGGTGTCGGCGGTAATCTCCAGCATGACATTGCCCAGATTGGAAAGCAGTCTGGTGCCCGCCGTTAAATACACGTTGCCCTGTTCGCGTATGGTATCCATGGCGCTATAGCGCTCGGCAGGATCATCGGCGTTGTAGAACAAGGTATCGGCTGCCTGGTTACCTTCCAGGTCCAGAATGCGAAAAGTTTGTCCTTGCTTGACAACTTTCATGAAATAATCGCCGGCCGGAACGATTTCTCGATAAACCGCATCGTTTGGTTGCAGGTTGCTTTCCTTGATCATGGCTTAACTCTCCATGCCCAGGTGGTAGATTTCGTTGTTTTTAAAGCCGCGCTGGTTTTCCGGGCGAAAGTTTTTGCAATAATCATCATCCGTAACCGGGTCGGCCTTGCGAATCTGGTAAATCACCGGCTTGCGTGGAAAGTCATCGGCTTTGTTCAATGGGTGAGGGCAGGTATGAAGTAGCACCAGGGTATTCATTTCAAAACGCAGGTCGATATAATCTCCGGCTTTGCTGTTGTTGGGAACATAGCTCAGGTCACCCTTGTCATCCACTTCGACTTTGCTGAAAAGATTGAGGTTGGCGGCCATGTCTTCCACGCCCAGACCGTATTTGGCCAGCTCGACGAGGAAACTTTTATGGCCGCTTTGATACCACTCATTGCGGTATTCCTGGTAGGAATGCTCGCCCCATCGTTTTTTGATCATTTCGTTGGTGAGATTGCCGCAGACGGTTTCGTGCCAGCCAGTGCTATCTTCAATGATAGAGCAGAAAATCCTGCCCATATCCGAATACAGGCAATGACCCCGGGTGAGTTTAAAGGTATGTTGGCATTTTAATGTATCGGGCGCGTTATAGCGCTCCAGCAGGTTTTCCGGGTTATAAAACAACATGCCGACATTGGCGCCGCCTTCCTTGTCAATCAGACGAAGGACGGTACCACGCTTCATGCGCAGTGACCAGTGGCAGGCGCCAGCCAGTTCATCCTCATATAGAATGTCATCTTGAGTGGTCATTTTTTCTTTGTCTTGGGTAATGGGTGTAACGGTGGCATAATCGCCGCTGACATCAGCAATTGTCCGGTGGATACGCCTTTGCAGCTCGCCATTTTGTCTGCAATCATTTTCAGTTTTTTTGCCGGTCCCTGTACGAGAATCACGCCGAGCGTTTGCGCATCAACGAGATTAACATTCAGCGAGCTGATAACTTCATCAATGTACCTGTGCTGCAGGTCGGTCAGTTTTTTCTGCAGGCCGGGAACAGAATAATTATAAACCAGATTGATGGTTCCTACCATGATCGAGTCATCTAATTGTGTTTTATGCTCCGCCACCTGGCGGTTGATCATCTCGGATATTGCCTGAGAACGACTTTCAAAGCCACACTCCTTGACCATTTTATCAAGGTCTCTCAACACTTTCTCCTGAAGCGATATGCTGATTCTGCTGACGTTTTGGCGTACTCTTTGATCCATATCAGAACACGCTGTCGACTTCATCGTTAACCGGAACCATGCGCACCATGTTCATATGGTCACCGTTGATTTCTTCTTCCTCCTTGGGAGGGTGGATCAATTCTTCCAGTCGTTTTTTCGTTGCCAGAAATTCGGGGCTCAATAATTGATCCGGTGAGCGTGGTTGCGGCACGGGTACTTCGATTAACTCCTGGACTTCACCGGGGTGCGCTTTTAACACCAGGATACGATCAGCCAGGTAAATCGCTTCATCCAGGTCATGAGTAATAAACAATATAGTGATGTCAATATTCTTCCAGATTTCCATCAGGTAGGATTGCATCTTGGAGCGGGTCTGCGCATCCAGCGCGCCGAAGGGTTCATCCATCAACAGGATTCGTGGCTGGTTGGCCAATGCGCGGGCAATGGCAACCCGCTGCTTCATGCCGCCGGATAATTGATGAGGATAACTGTTTTCAAACTTGCTCAATCCCACCAGGTCGATCCACTGGCGTGCTTCTTCTTCGGCGCTGGCTTGTGCCCGCCCGGCCACTTCCAGTCCGAACATAACATTGCGTTTGACGTTCAGCCATGGAAAGAGGGTATATCCCTGAAAGACCATGCCGCGGTCCGGTCCGGGTTCGCTGACTTCCTTCCCGTCCAGCAATACGTGGCCGGAGGTCTTTGTCTCCAGTCCCGCCAAAATGCGAATCAAGGTTGACTTTCCGCAACCGGATGGCCCGATTACGCAAACAAATTCGCGCTTGTGCGTTTTAAAGTTTATGTCCTTTAATGCAGTGATACGACCCTGTGACGTTTCGAAGTCTTTTTGCAGGTGCTTGACTTCGAGGGTAACAGGCCGCTGCTTGAGCCGGTCAAACCGGTCGCGTACCTCCGGGGATTGGTCCAGGTAACTGGGTAATTCAAGGTTTGTCATGATTTTGCCATTTCGCGTTCCCAGGGAAACAGCCTGTAACCCAGCCGCGCCAGTATAAGATCCGTTGTTAAGCCAAGAATACCGATCATCATGATCGCGGCATATACATTGTCGAAATTTTTATAACGAGCCTGCTGGGTGATAAACCAGGTAATACCTGAGCTGCTTCCAATCAACTCAGCGACAATTAAATAGGTCCAGGCCCACCCCAGTAAAATACGCAGGTCCTTGTACAAATTGTTGATGATCCCGGGTACGACAACCCGGAATAATAGTGTC
>JASFMT010000089.1:0-10463 GCA_050117455.1 Gammaproteobacteria bacterium
CCTGCCCGGTAATCATCCCGGCAATGACCGCGAGTACCAGCGCAATAACAATTTGCCAATGAAGTTTTAATTTAGGCATGGCGATTCCTTTTTCGAACAGGTTTGTGGTTATCGATTGTTGCTATTACTATTGTGGCTGTTCTACGTACGTTGCCAGATTCATTGCGATTAGCGCTCGCATTGACTTTTATTCCAATGGCAACCTATTCCATGACGAATTATGTCATCGCCGATCGGCGGGCGCAAACTTAGGGTAACGAGGTGTCAGGACGAGATATCGCCATAAGACCGGGTGGAGAACAGCAAAGGAAGGAAGACTAGAGGTTATCTTCCTTAATACTGATCGATGAGCGATTTTTCAGCCCTTGCAGCAGGTTGGTAAACGCGGCATTACCCCGAATACCGGCAAGGTTGCGCTTCATGGTGAGGCGTTTGGATTCGTCAATTTTTGAAATATCGCCGTCGGTAACTTTATTGACAGCGATGACCGCATAGTCGCCGGACGGTAGTGCCGTGCCGGAATACTGGCTTTCGCCTTCAGCCGGCTCGTCCATTTTGAAAGCATACTCCACAATTTTGGCATTAATGCTGCGGTCAGTGCGTTTTAGTTCACCCGCGCTCTTCCATTCAAAGCCGGCGATTTTGGCCGCAGCATCCGGTGTCGCTTCACCCTTGGAAAGCTGTTCGATAATATTTGTACCGGTTTCTTCTGCCCGTGCCCGCGCCTTGTCATTGATAATGTGTGTTTTGATTTGATCCCGCACCGCTTCCAAAGGCTGAACTTTCTGTTCCTGGTGTTGATCAACGCGAATAAACACTACATGGTTTTCGCCCAGCTCAATGGGTTCGCTATTGTAACCTTGTCCTAAAACATCATCACTAAAAGCAGCTCTGACCACTTTTTGATTAGTCGTAATACCTTTGCCGCCCCCGGAACGCGGAAATAGATCAGTGGTTTTAATTTCCAGACCGGTAGCACCCGCCGCGTCCTGCAACGTATCCGGCACTTCGTAGGTTAAATTGGTGAGTTTTTCCGACAGGTCGAAAAAGCGCCGTTGCGCGATGTTTTTCCGGTATTCTTCAATGAGTGTGGGCTTAACTTCTTCGAAGGATTTGGACTTCTGTTCGCGAATTTCATCCAGTTTAATAATGTGGTAACCAAATGCACTTAGGACGGGTTCGCTGATTTCACCCTTTTTTAACGCAAACATGGCTTCTTCATAGGCGGGATCCAGTGACCCCTTGCCAAAAAATCCTAAGTCGCCACCCTGCTCTGCGGACCCTGGATCTTCCGAATATTTTTTCGCAAGTTCAGCGAAATCCGCGCCTTCTTCCAGTTGTTTTCGGATATCCTGGGCTTTTTGCTTGGCTTCCTGAATTTGTTCTTCACTGGCTTCAGGGTCGAGGGTAATCAGGATATGACGCGTACGACGTTCTTCCGGGGTGACGTACAAATTAGCCCGCTCGTCGTAGAACTGTTTCAATTCTTCTTCGGATGGTTTTTCATCCTGCGCCAGGTTTGCTACATCAAGCTCGATGTACTTCAGGCTGACTTTTTCCGGTGTCATGTATCGCTCTTGGTGCTCGTCGTAATAGTCCTTGATTGCCTGTTCGGTAACTTCCAGATCCTGCTTATAATTGTCCGCCTTGAGTACCATGTATCCGATATCGCGGGTTTGCTCCTGCAACTTCAGCAGGTAATTTACATCGTAGTCAGTGACTACAGGCGTGGAATTCAACCCGGCGTAAAGTTGTTGCGATAATATCGCGCGGCGAATCCGGTATTCGAAGGTCGCCGGCGACTCCCCTTGCGCGGATAGTTGCTGCTTATATAAGTCGTTGGAAAATTGTCCGCTTTCCTGGAAGGCTTCGAAATCCTGAATGGTCTGGGCGAGAAATTGATCGGAAATCCGGTAACCGGCGTCGTTGGCGGTTTGCGTAAGCACCTCACGGTTAACAATGTCATCCAGTGCTTTTTGTTTGATTTGTTCATCCATCATGCTGACGTTGAACTGCTCACCCAACATCTGGCGGGCGCGGTCACGCTGCATGTAGTATTCACGCTGGTAAGCTTGCTGGGAAATTTCTTCGCCGTTGACAACAGCAACGGTTGCCGATCCGCCACTGCCAAAGTATTCGTTAATGCCCCACAGGGCGAATGGTATGATCAGGAGGATGACAATCGCCCAGGCGATCCAGCCTTGTACACTTTCTCTAATGTAGCCGAGCATTATCTTTTATAACCAATCTTACCCGTGTAAAGAATTGTATTGTTATAGTTTGCGTCAAAGTCTTCACCCGCAACAGCAAACAAATTTTTGTGTTGACTTATATAACAAAACTTATATAGCAAAAACATGGACTGTTATAAACAAAAGGCGTTCCCGGCAGGAACGCCTTTTGACGGTATGGCGGACCGGACGGGACTCGAACCCGCGACCTCCGGCGTGACAGGCCGGCATTCTAACCAGCTGAACTACCGGTCCAGGTTTTGGTGGGTGGTGTAGGGATCGAACCTACGACCCTCGCCTTGTAAGGGCGATGCTCTCCCAGCTGAGCTAACCACCCAGCGAAAGCGCGCTAGTTTACGGCATCCTTTAGCGCTTTACCAGCCTTAAATGCTGGATTTTTGGCGGCCGCGATCTGAATCGGCTCGCCGGTTTTAGGATTTCGGCCGGTACGCGCAGCACGATCCCGGACTAAAAAGGTACCAAACCCCACTAACGATACCTGGTCTCCCTTGCCAAGCGCATCGGATATGGCGCTAATCATGCCATCCACGGCACGCTGCGCCGCCGCTTTGGAAATGTCAGCACTTTCAGCAACAGCTTCAATTAGTTCTTGTTTATTCACTCGGTTTACCTCTCGTTTTGCTTATTATCAAAGAAACAGGCTTAAATTTTTTACCCGTTTACGTTCTGTCAAGATGACTGATCATCGAGGGCTGTCGTCCAATTGCGCCGCAAAGTCTGACTAATTTTTATGCGTTCTGGAAGGACGTGTATGTCGAACGTGGGCCCTTTTTGCCGGGGACAAGCTTTATACCAACGGCCTCCCGGCGGGTCAAGCAGTACGGGTAGTTTCCGGGAAACTTTTTTATTGCAGGGTTTTTTTTACGATTGAAAACGACGATTTAAAACGACGCAGCTCCAAAAAAACCGCTATCGCATGCCGCGCGTTGCCCCCCGGAATTCCTGCCAGCACTAACCACCCCCATACTGCCGACAACCAATTGTAATGCGCAAAAGCCAAAATCCAATGGCTTTTGCGCAATATTTTACACTTCGTTGGTAAACGAACCGCTATTTAATGGGTTCTGATGCCCTTGTCCGTTTCGTCACCAGGTTTGGCTTCAACAGGAACCGGTTCCTTCTCACTGCCGGGTAAGGGTTGAGGCATTTTGGTCAGGGCGACTTCGAGCACCTCATCGACCCAACGTACGGTACGTATGTCCAGATTATCCTTGATATTATCCGGAATCTCCGCCAGGTCACGGTTGTTTTCTTCGGGAATCAGGACCGTTTTGATACCACCACGGTGTGCCGCCAGCAGCTTTTCCTTGAGACCACCGATGGGCAGCACTTCACCGCGCAGGGTAATCTCGCCGGTCATGGCCACATCCGAACGCACGGTAATACCCGTCAATACCGATACGATAGCGGTACACATGGCGATACCCGCGCTGGGGCCGTCTTTGGGCACAGCGCCTTCGGGCACGTGAATGTGAATGTCGTTGTTCTCGTAAAAGTCAGTAGACTCGATGCCCAGCGTCTTGGCACGGCTGCGCACGACACTCATGGCGGCCTGTACCGATTCTTTCATGACGTCACCCAGTGATCCGGTAATAACGTGCTTACCTTTGCCGGGTACCAGCACCGCTTCGATGGAAAGCAAATCGCCACCCACTTCGGTCCAGGCCAGACCGGTAACATGACCCAGCTGGTTCTTTTCTTCGGCACGGCCGAACCGGAAACGTTTAACACCCAGGTAGTCTTCCAGATTTTTTTCTGTAACTTCAATATGATGGGTGTCCTTGCCGGCTTCGTCCACCAGGATATTCTTGACCACCTTACGGCAAATCTTCGAAATTTCCCGCTCCAGGTTCCGCACACCGGCTTCCCGTGTGTAGTAACGGATAATGTCCCGGATCGCCGCTTCGGCAATTTCCAGCTCCTCATCTTTCAGGCCATTGGCCTTGATCTGTTTTTTGATGAGATAACGCTGGGCGATATTCACTTTTTCATCTTCGGTATAACCGGAGATGCGAATCACTTCCATACGATCAAGCAGCGGTCCCGGAATGTTCATGGTGTTGGCGGTGGCCACAAACATGACGTCCGACAAATCATATTCCACTTCGAGGTAGTGGTCCGCAAAAGTGTTGTTCTGCTCGGGATCCAGCACTTCTAACAGCGCAGACGCCGGGTCGCCACGGAAATCCATGGCCATTTTATCGATCTCGTCCAGCAGGAACAGCGGATTGCGTGACCCTGCTTTGGACAGGTTCTGAATGATCTTGCCCGGCATTGAACCGATATAGGTACGCCGGTGCCCGCGAATCTCCGCTTCATCCCGCACGCCGCCCAGCGACATACGAATAAATTTCCGGTTAGTGGCACGTGCGACGGATTTACCCAGTGAGGTTTTACCCACGCCAGGAGGGCCCACCAAGCAAAGAATCGGGCTTTTGGCTTTCTTGGCCCGTTGTTGCACGGCGAGATATTCAAGAATGCGCTCTTTGACTTTCTCCAGACCGTAATGATCGTCTTCCAGAACTTCCTCTGCCTTGATCAGGTCGTTACGCACCTTGGTGCGTTTCTTCCACGGCACGCTCACCAGCCAGTCAATGTAGTTGCGTACCACGGTGGCTTCGGCGGACATGGGCGACATCATTTTCAGTTTACTGAGTTCCTGCTCAGCTTTTTCCTTGGCTTCCTTGGACATACCGGCCTCTTCAATCTTTCTGGCCAGATCATCCACTTCGTTATGCCCTTCATCCAGATCGCCTAATTCCTTTTGAATGGCTTTCATTTGCTCATTCAAATAGTATTCGCGCTGGCTCTTTTCCATTTGCCGTTTAACACGGCCACGGATGCGCTTTTCAACCTGTAACAAATCAATCTCGGCTTCCATCAAGCCGATTAAGTGTTCCAGCCGTTCCCGCAGGCTTTCGATTTCGAGAATCTTTTGCTTCTCTTCGATCTTCAGCGACATGTGCGCCGCAATGGTATCCGCCAGCCGGCCGGGTTCTTCAATGCTGGATAACGAGGAAAGAATTTCAGGGGGTACTTTTTTGCTCAGTTTCACATACTGGTCAAACTGCGCCATTACCGAACGCATTAATACTTCGGCCTCACGATCGTCAAGATCACTATCCGTGGATTCAACCTTGGTAATTTGTGCTTTGAAGTATTCGTCGGTGCCCATCAAGTGCAAAATGCGCGCGCGTTCGCTACCTTCGACTAACACTTTGATTGTGCCGTCGGGGAGTTTGAGTAATTGCAGAATATTCGCAACGGTGCCGATTTTGTAAAGGTCGTCGGCTTCGGGTTCATCCTGAGAGGCATTTTTCTGAGCAGCTAACAATATGCGCTTGTTTTCTTCCATTGCGGCTTCCAGCGCCAAAATGGATTTTTCCCGGCCTACAAACAACGGAATAACCATATAGGGATAGACCACGACATCGCGCAACGGCAACACGGGCATAACCTGAAGCTGGTCATTTACGATTCCGGAAATTTTGTCTTCATCAGACATACATATTCCTCTCTGGTTGAGAAAGCGTGTCAAGACTTGTCATTAGTGTTGAGTATAGGCGGTTGGAACGCGTTACACGCACCAGGTAAATTGTTAGATATTGGACTCGGAACACTAAATTTAAGTGATTGCAACACCTCCAAAAATATTATCGTGTAACGCTCACAGAATACTGTGCAATTCGTTTGCCACACGGTTCATTTTACTATGTGCGGGCGCTGCGCTTTGACTTCAAGGGGATTGAAGTCTGACTAAATTACTACATTTAGTATGCCATTTGTGCGGAGATCCACCACATCTGGGTGAATATTGAGCACTAGCTCACAAATTTCAGTTGAGAACGGCTGAGCCGCACCTGTTTAATCAGATGCGGCCCGACTTTGTTCACCACCTTCGAAGATCAATAAAGGCTTCGATTTGCTATCGATGACATCTTCGTCAACGATCGCTTTACTCAAGCCTTCCATGGACGGCAGGTCATACATCGTATCGAGCAGGACATGCTCGAGAATGGAACGCAATCCACGAGCGCCGGTTTTGCGCGCCATGGCTCTTCGGGCTACCGCGTAGAGTGCTTCAGTGCGGAACTCGAGTTCACAATCTTCCATGGCAAACAGCTTGGTGTATTGCTTGGTAATCGCGTTTTTCGGTTCGGTGAGAATGCGAACCAGGGCGTCTTCGTCCAGCTCTTTCAGGGTCGCAATAACCGGTAAACGACCGACAAATTCGGGTATTAAACCGTACTTGGTCAAATCCTCCGGCGCGATATTTTCAAGCACCTCGCCAATGGTTTTCTTGTCGTTCTTGCTCTGGACCTGGGCCGAGAATCCAATGCCGCTCTTTTCGGAACGTTCGCGAATAATCCGGTCCATACCGTCAAACGCACCGCCACAGATAAACAGGATATTGGCGGTGTTGACCTGCAGGAATTCCTGCTGCGGGTGTTTGCGGCCACCTTGCGGGGGAACCGAAGCTATGGTGCCCTCGATCAACTTCAATAATGCCTGCTGGACACCTTCGCCGGATACATCACGGGTGATGGACGGGTTGTCCGATTTACGGGAAATCTTATCGATCTCATCAATGTAGACGATACCTGTCTGTGCTTTTTCGACGTCATAATCGCACTTTTGCAGTAGCTTCTGGATGATATTTTCCACATCCTCACCCACGTAACCCGCTTCGGTTAATGTGGTGGCATCTGCAATGGTAAAAGGAACATTAAGCAGCCGGGCAAGGGTTTCCGCCAACAGGGTTTTACCGCTACCGGTAGGACCAATTAACAGAATATTACTTTTTGCCAGTTCGACATCATCCTTTTTCTGGCCGGCTTCCAACCGCTTGTAATGATTATAAACCGCCACTGACAAGATTTTCTTGGCGCGTGGCTGGCCAATCACATATTCGTCCAGAATTTGATTGATTTCGTGGGGGGTTGGCAGTTTGCTACCGCCAATGTTTGATGACTTCTCTTCTACTTCTTCGCGAATAATGTCATTGCAAAGCTCAACACATTCATCACAGACGAAGACTGAAGGTCCTGCGATTAGTTTTCTTACTTCGTGTTGGCTTTTGCCGCAAAAGGAGCAGTATAACAGCTTGCCGCCGTCGTCACCTTTGTTGTGCTTGTCGTCTGGCATATCTTACCTCTTCTACACATAGACACCGCCTCAGCCGTTTCGTTTAACGGCCCCGCCGGTATCAATTCTGATATCGTCTAGCCCAATTGTTACTTTAACTTCAAAGAGGATGAGATCGCAACAATCTTTAACAAAGGTAATATATTTCAAACGGTTACGCAAACCTATTGTGCGCTAAATCCCGCACGATTTTGCAGTACTTTATCGATCAGGCCGTATTCCACGCACTGATCGCCGCTCATAAAGTTGTCCCGATCGGTATCAACTTCAATCTTTTCAAGGGGTTGGCCGGTATGCACGGACATAATCTGGTTAAGCCGTTCACGAACTTTCAATATTTCCTTGGCGTGGATCTCAATGTCGCTGGCCTGGCCCTGGACGCCGCCCAGGGGCTGGTGGATCATCATTCGGGCGTGGGGCAGGCAGTAGCGCTTGCCCTTGGCGCCGCCGGTTAACAGCAGCGCGCCCATGCTGGCCGCCTGCCCTATGCACATCGTGCTTACGTCACACTTTATAAATTGCATGGTGTCGTAGATTGCCAGCCCGGCGGTGACTGATCCACCCGGTGAATTAATGTAAAAGTGAATATCCTTATCAGGGTTTTCAGACTCGAGGAACAACAGTTGCGCCACAATGACGTTAGCCGTGTAATCATCCACGGGACCTACCATGAATACCACGCGCTCTTTTAAAAGCCGGGAATATATGTCGTAGGAGCGTTCGCCACGCGCCGATTGCTCGACGACGATGGGTACCAGGTTCAAATTCTGAATATCATTTGCGCCACTGTTATGCATGTTTTTTCACCTTAAGCGAGATCACCTAGTCTATGTAAATTTAATCGGCCACCTTGAAAACCAAACACGGCAGGCAGGTTAAGCTTGTTCGGTTTGCTCCGGATTCATTAATTCGTTAAATGACACCGTTTTGTCGGTGACCGAAGCCTGCGATACGACCCATTCCACTGCCTCGTCTTCCAGGACCAGGTTCTCAATATCGGCTAACCGTTCCTTATCATTATAGTAATATTTCACAACTTCATCCGGACGCTCGTAGCCCGATGCAATTTCTTCCACTGTCTGACGCAGTTTGGACGGTTCGACGTTAATATCATTTTGTTTGACCAGCTCAGATAAAATTAGTCCCAAAGAAACCCGGCGTCTAGCCTGATCTTCAAACAATTTGGGATCAATTTCCTGGGGCTGGTTGCTCTCCGCCAGACCCAACGCCTGGCGTTGCTGCTGCATCAGGTTCTCAATCTCGCTATCGATTAAAACCCTGGGTACTTCGATCTGGTTTTTCTCGATAATACCGTCTAGAACCTGTTGCTTGACCTGGCCTTTGATTTTCTGGCTGGCTTCACGCTCCATGTTGGATTTCACCTGTTCACGGAATGCCTGCAGCCCGCCTTCTTTAATACCAAAGGACTCAGCAAAGGCATCGTTGATTTCCGGTAGCTCCGGGGCCTCCACCTTCTTGGCCGTTACCTTGAATTCCGCTTCTTTACCCGCCAGTTCCTTGGCATGGTAGTCCTCGGGGAAAGTCAACGAGATGGTGCGCTCTTCACCGGCCTTGATACCCACTACCTGGTCCTCAAAACCGGGAATCATCCGCTTGGCGCCCAGTTCCAGGGGATAGTCTTCCGCCTTGCCACCTTCGAAAGGCTCGCCCCCCATAAAACCTTCAAAATCAATGACGGCGCGATCGCCATCTTCCGCTGCGCGGTCGACTTCCTTCCATTCCTTGCGTTGCTTGCGGATGGTCTCGAGCATTTCATCGATATCCGCGTCACTGACTTCCAGCACCGGCCGCTCAATATTAATCTCGCCCAGTCCTTGCAGCTCTATTTCCGGATAAACTTCGAATGTTGCAATAAAGGCCACGTCGCCGCTGCCCTCTTTATCATCAGCAGGTGCAATGTGTGGCATACCGGCCGGATTCAGTTTTTCCTGTTGCACCGCTTCGACGAAACTGGACTGCACCAGCTCACCCCAGACTTCCTGCTTGACCTGGCCGCCGTAGCGCTGCTTGATCACCTTCATAGGCACCTTACCGGGCCGGAACCCCTGAAGTTTTGCCTGGCCGGCCAGCTTTTTCAGCCGCGCCTGAACCTCGCTTTCCAGGCGGTCCTTGGGGATCTGAACAGTCATGCGACGCTCTAAACCGCCGGTCGCTTCTACGGAAACTTGCATAGCTAATACTTCCTCGTGTTGATGATGAATATCCGTTTAGTCTGTGTTGACGTATTATTCGATTGTTTCGTGAATGTTGTTTCTGCTCTTGAAAGCGAATTGTCGCGTTAGCGACTCCGGTAGCAACAGGATTCCTTAAAACCTCGCCTCAGAAATGGTGCGAAAGGAGAGACTCGAACTCTCACGGGTTGCCCCACTGGAACCTAAATCCAGCGCGTCTACCAATTCCGCCACTTTCGCCTATCTGATTAATGCCACAAGCAGCCCAACCTTTCCGGGCCCGAATCTATGGGTTCACCTTAAGAATCTCTAGAACTCGCTGCGCTCGTTAAGAGATTCTAAATACCAATTCCGCCACTTTCGCATACCTAACAAGCTTTTGGTGAAACTCTCCCCGTATGGAGAATGAGCTAATGATTCACCTTAAGAGGCTCTAAAACTCGCTGCGCTCGCTAAAAGCCTCTAAATACCGTTTTCGCCGTTTGTGGACAAATCGGACATTGACTAATAAATAGCACAACGGAAACTCCCATCCTTGGAGGTATATATTAAGAAGCTCTAACACTCGCTGCGCTCGCTGAGAGCTTCTAAAAATTCCGCCACTTTCGCCTATCTGATTTATGCCTCAAGAAGCCCAACTATCCTGGGCCAGTTCTAACAATTCACCTTAAGAATCTCTAGAATTCGCGCTGAAACCGTGAAAGTTTGTTCGTTGCGGTTCGCGGGACTCACCGCAACCTACAACCTACGGGCTGCGCTCTCCAAGAGCCTCAATATAGCCATTGCGCCACTTTGCATTTTCAGTCCCGGAATACAGGGCGCTATCCTGTTGCTTTTTTGGGTCGGCAATGGGGTATTTATTCCCTCATTAGAC
>JASFMT010000090.1:0-10419 GCA_050117455.1 Gammaproteobacteria bacterium
TCCCGATATTGATGGTCAGCGGCCTCGAAGATGACGAATCCGTGGACAATGCCTTTAGTGCCGGCGCCACTGAATATATTACCAAACCGATTTGCTGGCCGCTGTTGATGCATCGCCTGCAAAATATTTGCGCGGCATTGCAGGCTGAATCCAACCTGATACGGGCCAAGCAGGCCGCCGACAAAGCCAATCGATCGAAAACCGAGTTCCTTGCCAATATGTCTCATGAGCTGCGTACGCCAATGCATGCGATATTGAGCTTTGCCTCCATGGGCGGTGAAAAAGTCGGCCAGGCGCCGGAAGAAAAATTGCAACGATACTTTTCACGTATTGAGGAAAGTGGCAAGCGATTGCTGGTCATGTTGAATGACCTGTTGGATCTGTCGAAGCTCGAAGCCGGCAAAATGAATTTTATCGTTGCCGAGGGAGACCTGAGTTCGATTGTCGATAAGGTAGTTGGCGAATTTCAGGCGTTGCTGAACGAATATCAGTTGCGGCTGCTGATCGAGCCACCCGCGGTATCTACAAATGCCTGCTTTGATGCCGATAGAATGTTTCAGGTGGTAAGTAACCTGATATCCAATGCCGTTAAATTTTCATCACACAACGGCGTAATCACGGTGACGTTCAATGACGATACCCTGGTGCAGCCGGATGGGCGGGAAATTGAAGCGCTGCGCTTAAGCGTCAGCGATCAGGGTATTGGGATACCACAGGATGAACTGGAGTCGGTGTTTGATAAATTCGTGCAGTCCAGTGAGACCAATACGGGCGCCGGTGGTACCGGTCTGGGCTTGGCAATCTGCAAGCAAATAATCGAGCAGCATGGAGGCCGTATCTACGCTGAAAACAACGATGATGTGGGTACCAGTTTTCACCTGATTGTGCCGAGACAGGAAATCGAGGATCAGTCAATTTTAAGTTAGAGGTTAAGGGTAATGAGCGTTGCACACCAGGAACAAACAATTGAAGACCGGCCGAAAGTGCTGGTCGTCGATGATGAGCCATTCAACCTGGAGATTATGCAGGAGATTCTGGAGGAAGATTATGATCTGACTTATGCCAGGTCGGGTCCCGAGTGCATGGAGATCATTGCCGACGTGATGCCGGATATGGTGTTGCTGGATGTCAATATGCCCGGAATGAGTGGCTATGAGGTATGCCAGCGGTTAAAAGAAAACACCAAAACTAACGGTATTCCGGTAACGTTTGTTTCGGCTCTTGATACATTGGCGGAACGCCTCGCCGGTTACGAAGTGGGTGGCGATGATTATATTTGCAAACCTTTTGAAGCAGGTGAGCTGTTATCGCGTGTTAACATTGCCGTGAGATACAAGCGGGAACGCGAAAGCCTGCGCATCGACGCCGAACAGGCGATGCAACGGGCCATGGATGCCATGAAGAATACCGGTGATGCCGGGATCATCCTGGAGTTCATGCGTTCCAGCCTGAATTGCGGCAGTCTTGATAAGCTGGCCGAAACCACCGTATATTCCCTCAGTTCCATGGGGTTGCGCAGTAGCGTGCAGATACGCGATCGCGATGAGTTAATTCACAAAAGTGTTGACGGCGTTATCAATCAGCTGGAGCGTACTGTATTAAAGAAAATCTACAAGGAAGATAATATTGTGGATCTTGGTGCGCGCAGCGTATTTAATTTTGAACATGTATCGGTGCTCATCAAGAACATGCCGGTGGACGATCCGGTTAAGTACGATAGTGTTAAGAATAACGTTGCACTTATTGCGGAAGCACTGGAACTGCAGGTGCAAAGAATTCAGGGGCGCACTGCGGCGCCACCTGCGAATGTTGCAAAGACCGGCAATGACAACAAGCTTACAGAGATTTGTCAGCGTATGGCTGCGTTGCTGAAACAAAAAGGGCAGTTCGCGGGCAAACTCAACCAGCAATATATCAAGCTTCTTTCCGATCTCTCGTATGATATGGAAAGCTCGTTTTCAACAATGGAACTGACCGAGGAGCAGGAACACTCGATCATTGAAATGATGGATGGTGCCATTGCCAAAGCCCATGCGCTGCAATCCAGTAGCGATAGCTTCAACGTTGAAATGCTGAAATTGCTGTCCGAGTTGCGTGGATATGCTGATGCGAAATGAATTGCGCCAGGCGACCTTGCAGGCCTAAGCCGTTATTATTCAGTAACATAATGTAATCCCTCAAATAGTCCCACTTCAAGTGCGCCATTGTATTCGGGATGCCTTCGTCATTGCCATCTATCGGCTATAATTAACCATAAGTAGACAATTAATTGTGATTCCGCAAGCTGTACGCAGCACGGAGGTGTTTTATGGCAGAATCTGAGAAAGTCACGGATCCACAATTGGTCGAATGTGAGGTTTGCTTGACAGAGGTACCGGCATCCGGTGCCGCTAATGAAGAAACCTCTGATTATGTATTTTATTTCTGTGGCATCGATTGCTATGCGCAATGGAAGGAAAAGGCGCGGCGCGAAACCAAAGTCGCTGTGGAAAAATAACGTTCAATGTTGGGTCGCCATGACGTCGGCCAATCACTATATTTGTCATTGATTTTCCCGGTCTGATACGCGCTTCAGTAGCCGATCCAGCATGCGTGCGGACAATATGCGTTTTAATGTTCCAAACAAATACGTCGGGAACGTTACGTAATATCTTACCCTGGGTCTATCATTTTCAATCGCATGGATGACTTTTTTTAGCACGGCTTCCGGCGGCTGTGTAAAAGGTGCCGCGTGGCCGGTTTTTTTCAGCCGGCGTTCCAGCCGGTCATAAATTTCCCGATGCGCACTGTGATCCCGGTCGATATTTTCCTGGAAAGCACGATAGGCATTTTCGCGAAACTTGCTTTCAATAGGACCCGGTTCAATTAACGAGACCGCTATGCCGGTGCCGTGCAGTTCCAGCCGTAGCGTATCGGTTAGTCCTTCCAGGGCGTATTTGCTGATGTTGTACGCGCCGCGATAGGGCAGGGAGATTAATCCCAGTACCGAGCTGTTTTGAATAATACGGCCGTAGCCGTGCTGGCGCATCAGTGGTATGACCTGGTTGGTGAGTTCCAGGGTTCCCAGCAGGTTCGTTTCCAGTTGAGCGCGCAGAGTGTCCCGCGATAAATCTTCCACCGCGCCCGGCTGTCCGTAAGCGCCGTTGTTAAACAGTACATCGATGCGTTCGCCGGTTTGCGCTTTGACCGTAGCCACACACGCGGTAATACTCTCAGGATCGTCTAGATCCAGTAACAGGGCGGTCAGGCCCTCCTGGCGCAGCCGTGCTACGTCGGTGTCCTTGCGGGCCGTGGCAAATACCTGGTACCCCTTTTGCTGCAATCCCTTCGCAACGCAATAACCGATACCGCTGGAACAACCGGTAATGAGCACGGTTTTCGGGATGGAAGGGTCCAATGACTTGTTATTCATGATAATTACCTGATATTGTATTTCTATCTGTTGGCGATTATACGCATGCGCGTAGCAGAGCGCCGCAGTCGCTGTAGCGTCATTCGCCGTGTGGCACCGTTGGTCGGCACCGGCTTTTTGGCATAAAACCTTCATGATCTGCAACCGGAAAACCGCCTTCCAATGCCGTTTTTCCACTGATTTGTTATTACAGCAAAACATCCGGCGATGAGCCTTGAGCCGTTGCCTTCCCCAGCGAATACCAGGAACACCCGATAATGCCTGAACGTTTAGCGCAAATTAACAGTTGGTTACAAAAAGATTTAAAGCTGGTCGAGTATGATATTCGCCCGGCGTCCAGCGATGCCAGTTTTCGCCGCTACTTTCGGATTACGGCCAACAGCGGTGAGTTTGCCCGCTTTCAGCGTCATACGCTGGTGGTGATGGACGCACCGCCGGAGCGCGAGAATACCGGTCCTTATATTCGTATTGCCCGGATGATGGCAGACATGGGGCTGCATGTACCGTTGATCCTGGAGCAAAACCGCGAGCGGGGATTCTTGTTGTTATCGGATCTGGGTAATACCCAGTATCTGTCGGTTTTGAACAATGACAATGCGGATCAGCTTTATGGTGATGCGTTGGCAGCCCTGATGAAATTGCAACGTTACGATGTCAACCAGTGCAGTGAATTACCGCACTATGATCGGGCGCTGTTACAGCGGGAACTGACAATTTTTGTGGAGTGGTATCTGCAAAAGCACCTGGGACTGGACATGTCGCCTTCACAGCAACAGGTGCTCGACGAGGCGTTTGATGTGCTGATCAATGCGGCGCTGGAGCAACCACTGGTATGCGTCCATCGCGATTATCATTCCCGTAACCTGATGTATACGGAACACAATAACCCGGGAATTCTGGATTTTCAGGATGCGGTGGTTGGCCCCATTACCTACGATCTCGTGTCATTACTGAAGGATTGCTATATAAGCTGGCCGCGGGGCCAGGTGGAAAGCTGGGCGTTGGCGCACAAACTGGAACTCGAAAAAGCCAGGGTGATGACGGATATCAGCGATGAACAATTTCTCCGCTGGTTTGATTTTATGGGTGCGCAGCGCCATTTGAAGGCGACGGGTATTTTTGCCCGGCTTAACCGGCGCGACGGTAAACCGGACTACTTGAATGATATCCCCAGAACGTTAGCGTATGTGATGGATGTCAGCGCGCGTTATCCTGAACTGGCGGCATTAAACGATTTTCTGATGTCTCTGGACCCGGCGTCGGCGGCGCAACCCGCGCCATAATTTTCCGATATCGTTTTTACGACGTCGTTATGTTGTTATTCAGTGTCGTGGTATACAGAATGCACTGGCAACAGTAACATTTGTCAGGTACAGTTTTTAATACAGAGTAACTACAACGTTTCAAGCACAAACAATTGTTATGAAAGCAATGATCTTAGCAGCAGGGCGTGGCGAGCGACTGCGTCCTATCACCGATAACATTCCCAAGCCACGGGTTAAAGTGCGGGGTAAGCCGCTGCTTCAATATCATATTGAAGCCCTGGTTGCCGCGGGGTTTACCGAACTGGTGATCAATCATGCCTGGCACGGGGAAAAAATCGAAGCGGCCATGGGCGATGGCAGCCAGTTTGGGGCAACCATACAGTATTCGCCGGAAGGGCAGGCATTAGAGACCGGTGGTGGCATATTTAAAGCGTTGCCTTTATTGGGAGACGAGCCGTTTTTGGTGGTCAACGGTGATGTGTTTACGGATTTTCCTTTTGCTGAACTTGCGGACCAACCCAGTAAGCTCGCCCACCTGGTGCTGATACGTAACCCGCCACACAACCAGAAAGGCGATTTTGCACTGCAAAACAATGTGGTTTTGCGCGAGGGTGATGCTCGTTATACATTCAGCGGCATCGGTGTATATTCGTCCGGGTTTTTTGAGGGTTGCGAGCCGGGCAAGTTTCCGCTGGCGCCGTTGTTGTACGCGGCCATTGACCAGGGCCAGGTGACCGGTCAGCTTTATCAGGGCGTTTGGGAAGATGTCGGTACCGTAGAACGTCTGGAAATGTTAAACCAGCAGCAGTAATTCAATTGAAAAATATTACACAAATATTCATCCCCGCCGTTTCATTGTCTTAATTGATTCCCGCGCCGCCATTAACCCTAAATTATATGTGGCCATTGGTGCTTATTTGGCAGGCATCGGTTTCACTGCCTAACTGCGATTTAGACTAAGTATAAAACGATTCTGTTTGTCAGTTTTCTGCGAAATGTGTGGTAGACTTTTGTTAAGCCTACGTAAGTGCAGGCAGGCAGGAATAATAAGCGCCGCTCGTTTGTCCGGCATAGACAATCGCCTGCGGCGAGAAGAAAATACCAGGGGGTATGCATGATTAAAGTAACCATCGTTGACGATCATGAGTTAGTCCGTACGGGCATTATTCGCCTGTTGAAGGATGTAGAGGGGGTTGAAGTCGTTGCCGAAGCTTCCAGTGGTGAAGAAGCGGTGCAACTGGTTCGCCAGCACAAGCCTGATGTTGTGCTGATGGACGTGAATATGCCGGGTATCGGCGGATTCGAAGCCACTCGCAAACTTGTGCAGATGTATCCGGATTTAAAAGTGATCGTCGTTACCATCCACATGGATGATCCATTTCCATCCCGTATGTTACAGGCTGGTGCCCTGGGGTATCTCACCAAAGGCTGTGGGGTGGATGAAATTGTCACCGCGATTCGTGAAGTGTATGCCGGACGCCGCTATATCAGTGCCGACATTGCCCAGCAACTGGCGTTAAAGTTAATGCCGGGTGGCGAAGAATCACCATTCGATACGTTGTCACCGCGCGAATTGCAGGTCATGTTAATGTTGACGCAAGGCACCAAGGTGCAGGAAATTTCCGATAAGCTGTGCCTGAGTCCTAAGACCGTAAGTACTTACCGGCACCGGTTATACGACAAGCTGGGTGTTAGCAGTGACGTGGCATTAACGCGGTTGGCCATGCGTTATGGCGTGGTTGATGACGCCCACGAAGCCAACGCCAGCTAAACACTGGCTGACGCTGACTCCCTGTCAGCAGCCTGTTATCAATTGACTGTTTGCCGACGTGCCATCCGGTGCGTCGGCGTTGTGGTGGAGTTGTGGTTAACATCCTTCCTTGCAAGTATCCTTTGCCCGCCGTTCAGTGAAAAACCGGAGCTGGGTTCGGCGACCCACACGATATGTCACTTAACTGGCCTTCCCGTTATTTCTCGCTTTAACGTTTTGATCGGATTATGGTTTCGCACCGACGATTTTTTGTCGGGGAATGACAGCAGTCAATTACTTTGCCGGGCAGGGCCGTTAAATTGTTCGTAATGGTATCCAACTTTTGCTAAAAATTACTGCCTAACGGTATGAAAAACCGATAGATCAATAATAAAGGCGGCTTTGTTACGTATGAGTTTTGTTAAGCATTCTATGATGTTTCTGGCCGGGTTGATGATGCTGTTACCGTCACTCGCTGTCGCAGAGAAAGTCGCAGAGAAAATTGAGAACTATTCGTTACCGGACATTAACGGCAAGACCCGCAGTCTGGCTGAGTTCAGGGGAAAATGGGTCGTATTAAATTTCTGGGCTACCTGGTGTCCGCCATGCCTGAAAGAGATTCCGGAACTGGTGGATTTTCATGATGAATTCAAGGACAAAAACGCGGTGGTGATTGGCGTAGATTATGAAGATATTGCAGTGGATGAATTAAAGGAATTCACCGAGAGCTATTTCATGAGCTACCCTATTTTGCGAACCCTACCCACGTCCAAAACCCCCTTTGGGGTGATTTCCGGGTTACCCACCACCTACCTGATATCACCTGCCGGTGAAGTGGTTGCCAGGCAATCCGGTCCCGTTACCGCAAAAATGATCAAAGACTTTATCCAACAGCAGTCTAATCCCTGAATAGAGTGATTTGTGCTAATGATTATGATGAAACAACGTCTGTCAATATTAGTAATCGCAACTATTATAATAAGCGCACTTAGTAGTGATGCTTTTGCCGCGGTTGGCCGAGATCCTTATACCTATTTCTTTCACGATACCTTTGGCGATTTCTCCGAAGAGCTGGCGCGAGCCAAAGATGAGGGTAAAGAGGGCATCCTGGTGTTTTTCGAGCTGGACGAATGTCCGTTTTGTCACCGCATGAAACAAACCGTGTTAAACCAGCCCGAGGTGCAGGAATACTTCCGCAAGCATTTTTTGAATTTTGCCGTGGATATCGAGGGCGATGTGGAAATTACCGATTTCAGGGGTAACGCGCGTACCCAGAAAGAATGGTCCACCAAGGTGAACCGGGTCCGGGCCACGCCGGTATTTGCCATCTATAACCTGGAAGGCAAGCAGGTGGTCCGTTACACCGGGGCGACCACCGGTATCGAAGAATTTATGTGGCTAGGCGAATACTATGTCAGTGGCGAATACAAAAATATGCGCTTTACTAAGTATAAGCGTATGAAGAAAAAGCAATAAATTTCGTGGCTCAGTTTTGGTGAATACTATCCGCAACAGGCTTTACACAGGGAGCCGGGGCAGGCGGCGATGGATGATAGCGGCATTGTCGCTGTTTGCGTTTACCGTGGCGGCACAGGAACAACGATCCGCTCCCGAAGAAACCGCGACAGAACAAAAGCTTCCCGATCCCCTTTCGTTAAAATACGCATTACAGCTCAATGTGGATGAGCATCCGCAATTGCAGCGGGCCAAGGCCAGCATTGAACTGAGTCAGGCCGATGCAACCCAGGCTGATTCCTACAATGATTTCACCGCCAGTCTTGAACTGGAAGCGGCACTGATTGAACCCAGCCCGATTGCTCCCGATCAGGACGACAATGACAGCCAGGCTCATTTGTTACTGACAAAACCACTGTACGACTTTGGCCGGACCAGCGCCGCGGAAGAAGCCGCCAGCGCTGCCCTTGAAGGCAGCCAGTTATTTTATATCGATGCGGTAAACCAACGGCAGATTACCATCATGGCGCGTTTTTTCGACGTGTTGTTGGCGGACCTGGCCTATACGCGGGATAACGAGGCAATGTCTATCGGGTACGTGCGTTTTGACCGCGGCCGGGAGCGCAATAAACTCGGTCAGCTATCCGATGTTAAATTACTGGAACTGCAAAATAATTATCAATTGCTGCGCCGCAAGTACTACCAGAGTCAGGCGGAACAGCGCAACGCCCGTTCCCGCCTGGCCAATGCGCTTAATCGCCCGGGAGAATTGGTATCCAACCTTGTTAGGCCGGAGCTGTGGATACCGCTGGGAGAAATACCCGATGTGAGCCAATTGCAGCAACAGGCCATCGATAGCAATCCGCGACTGAAAGCCCTGCGATTGCGGGTTGCCGCTATTGAAGAGCGGGTACGTGAAGCCCGTTCCGGGCGTTATCCCACCTTAAACGGCCAGGTGCGAATCTCCGAATATGCCCGCCGCGGTGGCAGTTCCGATGACTGGCGGGCCAGTATCGTGCTCGATGTACCGTTAATCGCCAGTGACAACGTCAAGGCGCAGGTTGTCAAACGCAATGCCGAATTACGCGAAGCCAAAGCCCGGCTGCGGGAGGTGGAGATGGAGGTTACACAACAGGTGCTGGAAGCCTGGCAGCAAATGCAAACGCTGAAAGTGGGCCGGGAGCAAGTGGGGGTGCAGCAGGAATTTCGCGAGTTGGAAATGGACCAGGCCCGCACCCTTTACCAAATGGAAGCACAGGCTGATCTGGGTGACGCCATGGTGGAGATTACTGACGCCCGCTTGCAGGAAGCCCGCGTGGAATATGAACTCGCCATTCAGTGGGCAAAGATTCAGGCCCTCACCGGTCAAACCATCAAAATTTTGCAGGAGCTAGCCAATGACACGACACAATAACAACCGTCTATCACTGACGGTGGCAATGTTGTCTTCTATGTTACTTGCGATACCGGTTTATGGGGCGGAAATTAAAACCACGCTCGACTGGCACCAACGCAGCGTCTTAAGCACTCCGGTCTCCGGGGTGATCGCATCCATCAACGTGTCACCCGGCGCGCTGGTGAGCAAGGGTGAGGTGCTGTTACAACTGGACGACCGGGCCCTGCAGCAAAACGTGGCGCAGGCCGAAGCCGCGGTGGAACGCTACCGGTTACTGGAAGAAGAAGCGCAACGGGAGCTGGATCGCACCATGGAGCTTTACGAGCAAACCCTTATTGCCGATCATGAACGGCAAATGGCGATCATCGCCTATAATGAAGCTCAGGCGGAACATAAAGCCGCCAAAGCCGGGCTGGTGAAGGCGCAAATGGATCTGGAGTACAGTGCTGTCCGCGCCCCTTATGATGCCGTGGTCCTTAAGCAACATGCCCAGCTGGGGCAGACTATTGCCAGTATCACGACAATCACACCGCTGGTGGAAGTGGCGGAGCGGGGCATGATGGCCGCTACCGTCGAAGTATCCGGGGCAGCCGTTGAGCGTTTGTCATTGGGTGACAAGGTCAAGGTTAAGGTCGGCGGTCAGGTTTACAATGGCGCGGTGGAGAGCATAGCATTGGAACCAGTATCCACAAAAAGCAGTCAGTATGCGGTGCGCGTTGCTTTTAGCACCCAGGGTAAAGTACTGCGGGCCGGTCAAAGCGCACAGGTCATCTTGCCGTGAGTGAAAAATGCGTACGCTGTTATGTGTCCGGGCGCGTTCAGGGCGTATTTTTTCGCGCCACAACCCAGGAACAGGCACAGCAACTGGGGCTGGCCGGCTACGCTAAAAACCTGCCCGATCGCCGCGTCGAAGTCGTGGCCTGTGGTAACGAACAGGCGGTGGAAGAGCTCAAGGCCTGGCTTTGGGAAGGCCCGCGCCACGCCGAGGTCACGGATGTACAGTGTGAGCCCGCAGATAGCGGCTCGTGGCCTGACGGTTTCACCACCAAGTGAATAAGGCCGTCATAAAACGCCCTGCCATTTAACGTCTCTCCATATCCATATCCATATCCATATCCATATCCAAAGCCATTATAATATA
>JASFMT010000091.1:0-10406 GCA_050117455.1 Gammaproteobacteria bacterium
GGTCGTTCCGTACTGCGCTCCGCCATACGAGAATATTTATGCAGTGAAGCCATGCATGGCCTGGGTATACCCACCACCCGTGCGTTGTGCATCATTGGCAGTGATGATGAAGTTTACCGTGAAAGGATTGAGCCGGGCGCTATGATGACCCGCCTGGCACCCAGCCATCTGCGCTTTGGTTCTTTTGAAGTGTTTTTCTACCGCGACCAGTACGACCACATTCGCACCCTGGCAGACTTCGTTATTCAACACTTTCACAAGGAATTAACCGGGCAACCTGACCGCTATGCCAACTGGCTGGAAATCGTCATAGAAAGCACGGCGGCACTGATCGCGCAGTGGCAGGCAGTGGGTTTTTCACACGGCGTAATGAACAGTGACAATATGTCCATACTCGGGCTAACCATCGACTATGGACCGTTTGGTTTTATGGAAGCTTATGACCCCGGTTACATTTGTAATCACTCCGACCACCATGGCCGCTATGCCTACCGGCAACAGCCGGATATCGGATTGTTCAACCTGACCTGTTTTGCACAAGCCATTTTACCGTTGTTGAGCGACAATCCCGACGAGGCTGTCACCATTGCGAAGGATAAACTGGGCACATACCATGAACGTTATAATCAGCATTTTGCCAGCAGAATGCGAGCCAAGCTGGGTTTAAACCAGGCCATGGATGAAGACGAAGCGTTGGTTCAGGACCTTTTTGCCCTAATGGCCAAAGACCGCGTTGATTTTACCATTGTGTTTCGAAGACTCTGTGATTTTTCAACGGATCCCAATAGTGATAATCAACCTGTCCGCGATCTGTTTCTACAGCGCCAGGCATTTGATCAATGGGCACGGCGGTACCGGCAACGCTTATTGAAAGAAAACTCCAGCGACCGGTCACGTCAGCAACAGCTGCTACGCACCAATCCAAAATATGTATTGCGTAATTACATGGCCGAGACCGCCATTCGTAAAGCCCAGGACGAGCAGGACTTCAGTGAAATTGACCGTTTACTCAATCTGTTGCTGTCCCCTTTTGATGAGTGGCCAGAGCACGACAAATATGCCGGCCATCCGCCTGACTGGGCCAGCCAGATTTCCGTCAGTTGCTCATCATGATTGCTATTCCCGTTACCTGATGAGACAAACCGGTCCGTGTTAGTGCCGATATACTGCTATTCTACCTATAGTGCAACCGACGATAGTAAACCTTGGAATTCTGGCAATCTGTGGTCGTGTTATTGACTAAACTCTCCCATCCTGACAGTTGTGAGTTACTGCATTTTCAATTCTTAAAATAAACTTAATCACCCTGCCATGTAACAAAATTGTTAAATTTTAACAATCAATACCTTGCACGCTAATATCCGGACAAACAGTATAAATATTTTTTCGATTTGGACGAAGTAATGTGAATGTAATCACGTTTCATTAACAAACTATCCGATGCCCGAATCCGTACAAAAATTCATAAAAGTAAATGTCGATGAGCTGAGCGAAGGCATGTACGTGTCTAAACTTGATCGTCCGTGGACAGACACGCCGTTTCTGTTCCAGGGTTTTCGTATAGAATCGGGACAGGAAATTGATGAACTAAAGCAACACTGTCAATATGTGTTCGTCGACCAGGATAAATCAACCGGTATCGGGGCCTCACTGTCCTCTGCGTCCTGGCAGAACACTATAGTGGACTCAACCACCACAACCGCTCCCAACTGTGCCGCGCCAACCAGTAATGAATTCAGGCACCACATGAAACATGCACTAAAAGTGCATGCCAATGCGAAAAGCTACATTAACAAAATCATGGCGGATGTCAGGGGCGGAAGACAAGTCAATATCAGAGAAGCAAAGTCGCTGGTCAGCAGCCTGGCAAAGGACATCGTGGAGAATCCAACGGCGTTGATGTGGTTAACGCAATTGAAAGACCGGGACGAGTATACGTCGATTCATTCGCTGAACGTCTGCATCCTGGCGTTGTTTTTTGGCCGCAGTCTGCAACTTGATAACGGGCAACTCAATGAACTTGGACTGGGTGCGCTAATGCATGATATCGGAAAACTACGCGTGCCGCTTGAGATCTTAAACAAGCCCGGCCGGTTAACCGACGAAGAATTCGACATCATGAAGCAACATGCCGCTCACGGTTATGAATTATTGAAAACCAGATCCGAACTCACGCAGGCGTCACTGGATGTCATACAGCACCATCACGAACGTATCGATGGCAATGGTTATCCTTTTGGACTGGTTGATGAACAAATTGGTTTATACAGCAAGATTGTTAAAATCGTCGATGTTTATGACGCCGTCACCAGCAAACGGGTGTACCAGGCCGAGGTCCCGCCCTATCACGCTCTTAACTGCATTTATTCGGACCGCAATTCGGCATTCGATGAAAGCCTGGTCCAACAGTTCCTCAAACATATGGGGATTTATCCGGTAGGCAGCACCGTGGAACTCAGTACCGGTGAAATTGGCGTGGTCACCACGGTAAACGAGAAACGCCATCTGACGCCGACATTACTGCTGGTACTTGATCCTGATAAACAACCCATGAACCAATGCCGGTATATCAATCTTGCCAACGATCACTGGAAAGATAAAGAAAACCGTCCACGCATCCGGCAGGTTATTAATCCCGTGGACTATAACCTGGACGTATCGCGTATATTCTCAAAGGAAGCGATTTCCATCGCGCACGCCTGATCATGGCGACTTTTTCTCATGGATTACGTTAAGGGTTAACCGGCCGCTGGCGCGGATCGCTAACTGCATTCACCCGAACGATCGCGTCGGTCCAACGTTCGAGAAAGAGATCCCCTACGAGCAACCATGCTGCTTATCCTTTACCATGTCACACAATCAGTCAGCTTAACGAGACCATCCTCAACGTATTCGATGGCGGTAACCAGTTAATCGTATTTATCGTTTTAAAGGTCCCATGAATGCTAAACAAGATAAAAATGGCATCATAAATTCGTATCGTGTTTTAATCGTCATTAAAAACCACTATATTTTAGTCGGTTTTAGCCAGTTACACTCATCATCCTATGCCAGACTTTTTCCGAAACCAGAAACCTGTAATAAGCCTGCTCGCCTTAATCCTGGCTTGCCTTTTATCGACTACCACAACTGCCACCGATGCAGAAGGCGAGCCTGAGGAACTCATCGTAGGAACCTGGGACAATCGGCCTATTGTGTTTCGTGATGCGGCCGGCGAAATCAAAGGCCTCGGCGTTGACATACTACGACGCGTTGCCGCCGAGCAGGGCTGGAAACTGGTATTTAAGCACGGATCATGGGCGGAAAAATACAAGGAACTGCAAAACGGCGATATCGACCTTCTCATAGCCGTCGCTTATACACCGGAACGGGACAAAATCTTTGATTACCCCGAACAGACTCTCATCAATAATTGGGGCGTCATTTATCAAACAGCGAACAACGAGATCAGTTCCATACAGGATTTACAAAATAAACGTGTAGCGCTGGTCACCAAGCTGATTCACAGTAAAGTATTTACCGAACTAATGGACAAGTTCAACTTCCCGTTTACACCGGTTGCGGCGAAAGATTTCGAAGGTGTCCTGCAATTGCTGGAGGAAGGAAAAGCCGATGCCGGCGTAATAAACCGCGTAGTCAGCATAATGCGGGCGGATCAGTATCACGTAAAACCCACAACTATCATTTTTAATCCGGTCCAGGTTCGCATGGCAGTGCCTCAAGGTAAACATGCCAATGTCATTAAAGCACTGGATGACTACCTGATAGCCGCGAAGACGGACAATAACTCCTATTACTACCAATCGGTTAACAAGTGGTTGAAAACCCGCCGCGACGAAGCGGACTACCGGTGGCTCATACCTTTGGTTAGTATTATCTTGCTTGTGCTGCTATTGGCGGCGGGTTACATCTATCTAGTGCGACGGGAAGTAAAGCGACGCACGGTACAGCTGGCCGAAAGCGAAAACCGATTTCGGCAGATGGCTGACAACATTAATGCCGTGTTCTGGATTTTCTCCGCCGACTGGAACCAGCTAATTTATGTCAGCCCGGGTTACGAAAAAATCTGGGGCGTCCCCACCACGACATTGTACGCCGATCCTCGCTCATGGCTTGACAGGGTACACCCTGAAGACCGGCGAACCGTATTGGCCGATTTAGATCAGAAACAGCCTACGGTTACCTTCAATCCCACGTTCCACGAGTACCGCATTATCCGGCCTGATCTCAAGGAATGCTGGATATCCAGCCGTGCCTACCCGGTTTATAACGAGAACAACGAAGTGTACCGAATTGTTGGCATTTCAGAAGATGTTACCGATCGTAAACAGGCTGAACAGGACCTGTCGCGCAGCAAATCGGAATTTGAAGCAATATTCAATTCTATCAGTGATGTTGTCATCTATAGTGATACTAACCGCCGGATTGTACTGACGAATCCGGCCATGCAGGAAGTCTTCGGCTACACCAATGATGAAATTGTTGGCCAATCCACGGAAATCCTTTACGCCGATAAAGAAGATTTCGCCGAACAGGGCCGCCGTATTTTTGGTGTTTCCGCGAGGATTGACAAGGATACTTTTGAAATAAAATACAAATGTAAAGACGGTACTGTATTTATTGGTGAAACATTCGGCTCCAAGATATTTGACAGTCAAGGCAATGCTGTCGCGTTTATTGGTGTCATCCGCGATGTGAGCGAACGCAAAAAAATACAATCGGAATTGTTACGCCATCGCGATCATCTGGAAGAACTCGTCAGCAATCGCACCATGGAGCTAAGCACCTTAAACCGGGAACTGGAGGCCTTCAGTTATTCCGTATCACATGATTTACGCGCACCTTTGCGAGCAATCAATGGATTCAGCTCGTTGCTGGTTGAAGAGTATCAAGCAAAACTGGATGATGCTGCAAAGGATTACCTTTCGCGGATCATAGCGGCAAGCGTCAAGATGGAACGACTCATCGATGATCTACTGGAAATCTCCCGGGTTTCCCGGGCTGATTTGAACAAGAACAGCGTCGACCTTTCAAGTATGGCCGAGGAAATTCTCACTACCCTTCAAACAGAGCACCCTGACCGTGCTGTCGAATGGGAAGTGCAACAGGATCTATCAACCAGGGGCGACCCAACATTGATGCATGCCATGCTGCAGAACCTGCTGGATAACGCCTGGAAATACACCGCTAACCGGGAACACGCTAAAATAAGATTCTATCGTGACTCAACCAACGGTTCATCAAGCACCTATTGCATAGAAGACAATGGCACGGGCTTCGATATGCGATACAAAGACAAAATCTTCCAGCCCTTTCAGCGGTTGCATTCGGACAAGGAGTTCGAAGGCACCGGTATCGGACTTGCTACGGTCAACCGAGTCATAACCCGGCATTCTGGAGAAATCTGGGCGACATCAACCCCTGGTCAGGGCAGTCATTTTTACTTCCGGTTACAAACTAGTAATAAATAAAACCCGGCACAAAACCCCATTCAATCCGGTAACGAATGAGCCACGGCACCCTGCGGTATTGATTCGGTATTTTTCGTGTCATTGAATTCAACAATTCGCACCAGAAATTTCCAGTGCATCGCTATTCCCACAATAACCATGAGATGAAAAATCTCATGCGGTCCAATAACGCGTTCAATCAAGACAGGATAGGTAGAATAATCCAGCACCGCGCCAATAGTATACGCGATAGCGCCATACATTAGTGGCTTTAGATAAACCCAGCCAAACCGGCGAAACAGGAAGTACCCGGATATTGCCCCTACCCAGCCCAGGCCAAGGTAAAACGTCAAACCCAACCATTCATTAATATCATTGAAAAAAATTGACTTGAGCGTAATACCGGTAATGGCTGTACTCCAAATGAGAAGCAATATCCCCCATCGCAGAAATCCTTTAAATAACAGCACGTGAACCGGTGTAAAGGTAGCCGCGATGAGAAAGAATATCGCCGCGTGATCAAGGCGTTGCATCACTTCCCGGCCTGGCGTTTCAGGGGTCAACAAATGATAAACACCACTCATCGACAAGGTGAAAATAACGGCTAGCACAAATATCGACATGGATGCGATAAACGCTGTGTTAACGCGATGCCGGTAAATAACCCTTACGCCAATTAATAAAAAGACGAATGCGGCCAACAGATGGGAAATTGAACTGACGGGGTCACTGAATCCCAGAAAATCTATATTTGCTAATGATTGATGATCCATAACGCGGTATTCAGTAAAAACGGCCAAATAACCCTATTACCCTTCAATCGCCGACCCACGGCAGCAAGTCGGAAATGTAAAACTCCAGAGTTTCAAACAGGATCGTCAAGTCACTCTCAATGTAACTAAAGGAAGGATTAGAAAATGCGGATTTGACATTCAATTACTTGCTCAAGCAACGCGTAACCCGGATTGATTAATTTATCACCCGGCTATTAAAACAGTAACTATAATAGCATAGTCTTAGCCTTGTCGCGATACGCCTTACGGTCTTGATGTTTCTGTTGTCGCTGCTGGACCGGGTTGGCGTGAAACTCGACTGGTATTTTCTTTTAACGTAAAGTGAAACATAGTACCTTCAGTCAATTTGGCGTCGGCCCCATAACCGTACGCCTTGCTTTTCTATGATACGCTTAACCGTCGTCAAGTTGTCACATCGCCCGCGGAAATAGCGGCGGCACTGAGGCGGTGCCGCCGCCGTTGTCCAATGCCATCCATATATAGTTGATTGACACCATGTTGAGAATCCTCGCAACCCAGCGAAAGGCAGACGACACTGGTACTGTTCACACGCCGCCGCAGCCTTGAGTCAAATTGATAAATTCGATCAAACCACAACACACAACGCCCCCAATTGTCGCGACGAGAAGAGTAATAATTACCAATCCATACAGGCGGGGCAACCGATGATATTATCAACACAATAGACTTCAGGTCCCGGGTAATTTTACTAATATTATGATAGTGGTTACTATCCACGCTAAGCGCCAGAACCCAATTATTGAAGGCAATTTTTCGACAGTGAATCCTGGAATCTCTTACCTTTGCGGTTTTTTCCTTTTGTTGTTATCCGCACCTGTCCTTTGTGTCAGTCAGGTCGACGGCAAGGAACACCGGATTGTTGCAAACGATGGTACCGATCTTAACTTCAACCGATACCCCGCTACAGGAACGGACTTGATTATATGGGTAGCTCCCGGTTATGGCATTCATGATCGATCACAAAAAATGGCGCAAACACTGGCCAAAAACGGTATTGAGATCTGGCAAATTGACCTGGCCGATGCGTTATTTCTACCGCACAGCACCGAACAAATGCGATCATTAACGGGTCAATACGTTGCCGATCTTATACAGGCGGCGCATCAACAAACCGGTAAAGCTATTTTTCTCGCGGCTCGCTCTTATGGAGCTATTCCGGTGCTACGCGGTGCGAGAACCTGGCAAACGCGCGAACCCGAAACACCTTATTTAAAAGGCGCCATTTTCTTCTCGCCGGATCTGTATACCAAAATTCCCCCGCTGGGAATGGAACCGAAATACCTGCCAATCGTATCAGCGACCAATATACCGGTTATGATTTTTCAGGATGGCATTCGTGGCAACCGCTGGTACGTTAATAACCTGATTAACCAACTACTAGTCGGCGGCAGCGAACCATTGTTAAAAATATTGCCGGGCGTCTCGGCATTGTTTTTTGAGGAAGACGATGCGCCGGAAACACTCAAAGCACTGGAGAAATTGCCAACCGATATCGCAACAAGCATGAACTTACTAAAAAAATTCCCGGCACCGGTTAAACCCGCCCCAATGACAAAACAGTTTGTCGCAAAAGGCAGCGGCGTTGACAGTCGCCTGAAAAAATTCAAAAGTCAATTTCAACCACCGCCAATCGATTTGCAGGACGCTACCGGCCAACGTTATCACCGGGACAACTACCAGGGGCAAATCACTGTAGTGAATTTTTGGGCGACCTGGTGTCCGCCCTGTGTTCAGGAAATTCCCTCTCTTAACCGTTTAAAAGAAAAAATGCAGGGCGTCCCCTTTGAGCTTATATCCATTAATTACGCCGAAAGCGCGGATACGATCAGTGAGTTCCTAAAGCAGGTAAACGTTGAATATCCGGTACTGCTGGATAAAACAGGTAAAGTGTCTGTACACTGGAACGTGGTGGCATTTCCATCGACGTTTATAATCGGTCCGGATGGAAAAATTCGCTACGGCGTTAATGCCGCCATTCACTGGGATGCCCCGGAAGTCATTGCTACAATCAAAGCCCTTGGCAAAAAGCTGGTGCAATAATCCTCCATAAATAATCTGATTAAATCACCCAACGGTTTGGCATAATAATAAAACATTGCCGCTCACACCCCCTGGAACGATCCACTGTGTTCAGCTACGTGTGTTTCACAATGTCACCGGAACCGGTGTCCTCGGCTTCTCTGTCACTACTGGGCCATTCATCAAACGGAAATGGCTTGTGATCGGTGTTGAATGTCAAATATTTTAAAATCTGATAGATGAAAGCACTTAAATTATCACCAAATTCCAGAAGACGGTCATTTTTCCGGGCAGTAAATAAAGTGGATAAGAATTGAAACAGCACAACAGCCGCGAGAACAATCTCGGCAATGCTGTAAATCACCGCGAAAATCACTATATGTAGTCCACGAAGCCATGTTTCCCGAGCTTTAATATTTTGTTTAACATCCGTAGTCATTTGTAAGCTCCTTTGCGATTTGAATGATCAATGCTTCAGTCATACTAATTCATATGGGGTCTGTCACGCAGTATTTTCAAGTGACCATTCAACATTTGTCATTAGCCAGTGATACACGTGTTGCCGCTTTTGTTTATCAGCTTTTCATATTTTATTCATCATTAGACCATAATACAAAAAAGGGTTTCCATAATTTAGATCAATGCGCTAAAAATGGAAACCCGGGAGGAATCCGATCTACCTGATATTCATCAAGTATTTCGCAAAACCTGGTGTTGCGTAAAATTTTTCTTATGCTTTAGGGATTTTAAAACTATACTAAAGATAATAGGTCCCGATATGTCATAATCTTGTCACATTCAGATGGACTAATTCGGGGTAACCAATGATGTTGATGTGAAAGGCGGTGCCTATGACTTTAGCAAGTAATCAGCAGCAAAAAGCCTATGTTCTTGACACTAATGTTCTCATTCACGACCCCAACTCAATTCTGAATTTCGAAGAAAACCACGTAATCATACCCATCACGGTACTGGAAGAACTCGATACCTTAAAAACCAGCAAGCGATCATTCGGCGCGGACTGCCGCTCGGCGATACGGCTCATTGACAGCCTGCTGGACAGCGCGACACCGGAGGCGGTCGCCCGGGGTGTTCCCATAAAACGTGCTAACGGCGAAGAAACGTGCGGGCACTTATCAGTTTTGATGGTGCCGCAGGCGGGCCGCTATCGTGACCCCTGCCTGCCCAATGACCTCAATGATAACCAGATTATCAATCTGCTTTGCGAATACCAGGAACAAAATCCGCAGGAAAAAATCGTGCTGGTGACCAAAGATATCAATATGCGCCTTAAGGCACGAAGTTGTGGAATTGAATCCGAGGACTATCACAACGACCAATTGGTCTCGGATATTAAACAGCTCACTAAAGGTTTTATTGATGTCAAAGGCTCATTTTGGGAAACCATCAACAATGTCGAAACCCGACAGATTAACGGTTACACCTATCATGTGATTCCCGCCACCGATCTCGATTTCGAAGTGTTTACCAACCAGTTCATTGTTGATAGCGAGGGATTCATCGGCCGGGTTCAGCACGCAGATAGCAACCAGATCACCCTTTGGGATCTACACAAGGAACAACTGCTTGACCAGAAAGTCTGGGGGCTAAAACCACGCAATATGTACCAGGCCCTCGCCCTGAACCTGCTACTGGATCCGGAAGTCCATTTGGTTACCTTAACCGGCGCGGCCGGATCCGGGAAAACCATACTTGCCCTGGCATCCGCGCTGGAAATGACCGTTGAACATCAACTGTATAATAAAATTATTGTTACCCGCAGCACTCCACCGCTTGCCGAAGAACACGGTTTCTTACCTGGTACGGAAGAGGAAAAGATGGACCCCTGGCTGGGTGGTATTAGCGACAACCTGGAAGCCCTGCATATACGCGACGAAAGTCCACAACAGAGTATCGCCTATATTCGTTCCAAGGCTAATATTGAATTCAAGGCATTGAACTACATTCGCGGCCGAAGCTTCCAGAAGAGTCTGATCATCATTGATGAATGTCAGAACCTGACTCCCTATCAAATGAAGGCGATCCTGACGCGCGCCGGTGAAGGCAGCAAGGTCATATGCCTTGGCAATCTCGCTCAAATTGATACGCCTTATCTAACCCC
>JASFMT010000092.1:0-10375 GCA_050117455.1 Gammaproteobacteria bacterium
CAGGCGAGAAAAATAATTGGTCAAGCGGCTGAAGAGTGATGTAGTATCGATAATAACGTTTGGGGTCATTGTCCGTATAAATCTCTTTACCGCGCGGCACGTCTTGTACGTTAGTGGTGAATGTCTTGCAACATCAACTCAATTTAGTAAATGGTATCAGCAAACGCCAACTGCTGGAGATTACCACAGTAAAAGGCGAGGGCGCGTTTGCGCTCGATAACGACGGCCATTTGCTGTTCCTCAATGAATCCGCAGAACGATTGCTGGGCTGGCAATCGTCTGAATTGCTGGAAAAAAATTTTTTCGATGCGGTTCATTTCAAGGTTGATGCCATCGCGACACTGGGAACATCCGAGTGTGCCGCGGTGCGGAGCGTCGGTTGCTCCCATCTACACAAAGGCGCCAACATCACCTGCAAGGATGGGTCAGTTCTTTCCATTGTATTTGTCAGCATGCCATTGTTCGACAAGGGGCGGGTTTGCGGCAAGGTATTCGTGTTTCGCGAATATAAAGATGCCAGTATCGAAGAGGAGCTTTATCGAGGCATTATAGAAGGTGCTGGCAGCGTCATCGTCAAGCTGGATCTCAGCGGAAAAATTGTCTTCACCAATCATTACGGCAAGGAAGTATTCGGCAATAATATCGAAGCGGCGTTACCCACCAAGATCCTGCTGGCCCTGCAGCAGGAACCCGAATCCCTCAGTAGCCAAATGCGGTTGAAGAAGCAATGCCGTACCCAGAATGGCCGCAACAAAATGATCGCCTGGACCGTACGCGTGCTGCATGGCATAAACGGTCGAGTGGTAGGGGCGGTATGTGTGGGTAACGACATTACCGAAGCGTCGCAAAACAAAAAAACCTCCCGGCCGCACTATAGCAACCTGTTACCGGACCAGGCATTAACCAATACCGTATTGGATCATATATATGACGGTGTTATCACGGTGGGCAAAGATGGCATGGTGGAATACCTCAATCCGGTTGCCGAGCAACTAACCGGTTGGGTATGCCATGAAGCCAGGGGCCAGCCCCTGAAAGATGTTTTTCACGTGGTGGATGAAAAATCACGCGAGCCCAGAATCAATTCGGTGTTTGATCGCCGTAACCAGCAACAGCCCCGTAAAACATTACTGTTACGCCGTGACGGTTGGGAATTTACTATCGAAGACACGTCGTCAAAGATCCGCGACGAACAGGGTAACGTGGCTGGTGCAGTTATCATTTTCCGGGATATTACCGAACTGCAGGGCATGGAACGCTGGATGATCTACGAGGCGACCCATGATGCACTCACCGGATTGGTCAATCGCCGCGAATTTGAAACCCGACTTAACCAGGCTCTGGGGGCTGCTCGTGCCGAAGGTCGCCACTATGCGCTGTGTTACATTGACATTTATAACTTCAAATTGGTTAATGAGAACCACGGCCGGGAAGCCGGGGATGAACTGTTAAAACAGATCGCGACATTGCTGCATTCAAAAGTACGGGATACCGATGTTCTGGCACGATTAAACAATGATGAATTTGGCGTGTTGCTTAACAACTGTTCGATTCACAACGCCATGGAAACCGCGCAGACCTTTCGCCAGGCGGTTCGTGACTTCCGGTTTGAATGGGATGGCGCATCGATCAGTGTCGGTATCAGTATCGGGTTAGTGCCAATTCACGGTGACAGCGGTGGCGTTGGTGACATCATGGGACTGGCCGATGCGGCCTGCTATGTAGCCAAGGACAAAGGAAATCACCGCATTCATGTTTACCGCGCGCAGGATGTCGCCGTCAAACAGCGCCACGCGGATCTGAGCTGGGTGCAACGCATCCGCGGCGCTTTGGATGATAATCAGCTGCGGCTGTTTTGCCAGAATATCGTGCCGCTTAACACGTCAAGCGAACCCCATATGACGCATCACGAAATTTTGTTGCGTATGATTGACAAGAAGGGCGATATTATTCGGCCCGCGTCGTTTATACCCGCGGCTGAACGCTATTCATTAATGCCCAGTATCGACCGATGGGTGGTGCAAAATGCGCTAGCGTTGTTGAGTGACCGGTTGCGTCGCCACCAACAAATTGGCATGTTCGCGATCAACCTTTCGGCGCAATCGCTGGATGATGAAAATTTTTTAGGTTTCGTGATTGATCAGTTCGATAAAACGGGTGTACCGGCATCGCATATCTGTTTTGAAATCACTGAGTCGACCGCCATTTCCAATCTCATGAGCGCTACACGCTTTATGTCCATTTTGCGCGGAATGGGTTGCCGGTTTGCGCTGGATGATTTCGGCCGAGGATTTTCTTCATACGGTTATTTGAAAAACCTGCAAATTGATTATTTAAAAATCGATGGGTCTTTTGTCAGAGATCTCGCCAATGATCCTGTTGATCACGCCATGGTTGAATCCATCAACCAGATTGGTCATATCATGGGCGTTCAAACCATTGCTGAATTCGTTGAAACCCATGATGCCCTGGAAAAACTCATGGCCCTGGGGGTTGACCATGTGCAGGGCTACCAGCTCGGAAAACCACGACCCATGTGGCATAGTTTCCAATCGCCTTCCTCAAGTGGTAACATTCAGTAACACCGATTGATATTCACCTTTCTTTTTCACTATACACTGTGTGATAAAAGGCTATCATTAGTATTTACGTGTTTCCCGCGGCAAACTCCATAAGCCGCGCTTTAAAAAAATCAATCATAATTCCAATAATCGCACTGTGATAGTGCTCGGAACAGTCGTTAATTGATGAACCATGCCAGCTAAAGCTTCAGATATTAAAATGCTCGCCCGCATCGTAGAGGGTGATGAAGCGGCATTTGCACAGCTTTACCATTCTACCAGCGAACCGGTTTACCGTTATATAAAACGTGTCACCGGCGATGTCGATGTTACCGATGAGCTTTTGTTGCGTACTTATCAACAAGCCTGGGACATCGCCGACGACTACGATAAAAAACTGTCTCCTTCAAGCTGGTTGTTATCGATTGCACGGGAATTGTCCCTGGAGAATATCGATGCTAATGCATCCATTGAGGGTGGCGATGGAAAAATGGCCGAAGTGGCGGCCTTTGATCGACAAAAGGTTTTTATCAAAGCCATCAATTCCATTCCTGTCGATTCGCGTGATTCTTTAGCGTTGGTACTTATGCCGAATTTTACTTATCACGCGATCGCCGAGATTATGAAGCTCGGTATCGATGAGGTTAAAAATCGGGTATTTGACGCGAAAAGCCAGCTGAAAGACAAACTCAAAACCTTCGGTATCAAAAAACACGAAGTATCAAGATCCAATATACTTCGTGAACTGATACCGCTTTATATCAATGGCGCACTGGCAGGTAAACATAAAATTGCGTTTGAAAAGTCGTTAAAAAACGATCCTAATCTCAAACAGGAATACATGGAATTTTATGAAATTGAGGCATATTTTGATCAGCTCAATACCACCAGCCGCCAGCATCTGGATCAGCTGTACAACAATATCATTAATAAGCTGATTGAAGCCGACGAAACAGCGGAAGCAGAGTCTGCTCAAGAGCTATCGGCGGAAAAAAAAGTGGATTTTGTTCACCATATTTTGACCTCTTCCCAGGTGGGGTGGGGGCTCGCTGTCCTGCAATTTGCGGTCCTGGCAGTCTTGTTGATATTTGTTGTGCCAAACAATTCTAGTTCCGTTGAAGCCAAAATCAGCGCCACCCAGTTGCTGCAGCAGACCACTGGCAGGAAAATTAACGTGGTGTTCCGTGATAATGCAACGCATCAGCAGATCCGTGATTTAATGTTAAAGCTGGATCTCTCAATGTTTAGTGGGCCGACAGAGATTGGCCTGTACACGGTTTCCATTGATGGCAGCGAACAATTGGCGCGGGACAGGTTAAACAAACTTCGTAACTCAGATATCGTGGTATTAGCAGATCCTGCGTATTAAGAAGTTGACTGTTATTGGTATTCTTGTGTGGGCAAACTTTTGGCTGGTATCATTCCCGTTTAGGGTGCTTTTACATGAAACCGGTCATTGATTTCATTGAGTGTGTACTTCTTTCTAAAATCCGCTGGCCAGAATACGCGACGAAGCCTGTAAATTAAATATTTCTTGATATATCGTCTCAATCGGCGCCACTTCCACGTCAAATAAGGACGGTAATCGTCTGACATCCGGTTAACCACATTTCGGTCATGAACGACCATCAACCAGTGGGGTCCGCTATTTAGTTGTTTTACTTTGGCAAGATTGTGGATTTTTCCGTGCCCCTCACCAAAAATTGTCTTAAAGCCACCCGGTTTTCTATATTCTATTAATGAACTAAATGGATTGTATTTCTGTGAAAATACTTCGGCATGCTCGCCGTTATAGGAATATCCATATCGTAAATTAATACACAGGTCCGAATCGGCATAATCAAGTTGTTTGCGGACGACCGCCAATGCGTCATCCCTGAATGCGTCGTCATTGTCAATGCGGGTAGTAATTAAAATATCAGTGTCTTCATCGATATAGTCATTCATGGTTGCTTTTATATTGGTTCCCTGGATAAAGCAGGGACAAATCTGTGGACATACTGTCCTGGCGGCTTCTATACGCTGGCGGTATTTTTGCGGTGTCTCGGCATCAAAAAAAACAAACCAGGTGAAATCTTTGACCGTTTGCGCTGCAAGCGAGGGCAGGCAGTAACGTTCAAACAAATCAAAGCGGTGATCCAGCCAATCCGTCGATTGAGTGCTCAAGCCTCGCTTATCTTTTGTATAGGCTTGCGATATTTTTAGATTAAAACGGGTAATAACGAAATGTTGAATTTTTGTCATGTGGGTCGAATAATATTATTTTAGCTAGTGCCAGTATTACTATGCGTGGATTTATACCATTTTGTCGTTTATTTTTCCACGATAAACAATAAGCCGAAGTGAATCGTTACGCTTCGTTGGCCATAGAAGGGGGCATTGAACTGGAAGACAGTCAGGCACCGCAAAAACGGTGCCGTTATAGGAATAAGTGATATATTGTTGACTGTATTACACGTTAGTTAAAGGTTGTGCGTGGCGGTTTTCTTCCGAGGTTTTAGATAGCGGAATATTGCGTTCGATACTTTTTCTTAGCCAGTAATCGACGCTGACGTAGCGTCCTCCGCCCATAAAGAACAACGCCAGCAACATAACAAAATAAGTGGCGGCCCATTCGATTCCATTATTGGAAATAACAAAATTACCGGTTTCGGTCAGCCAATCGTAATGACCATGTTCCTGCAGGATTTCCCGGGCCTTTTCAAGCCGGGTTGCGGCGCCATCCAGCGCATCACAATTAAACAGGCACATGGATTTATCCGCCACGGCCTGCCAGCCGTTTTTCCAGTGAACCGCAAATGTGGCCACCAGCATGGTGAACATTAGTGGAATTGAAACCCAGCGAACTCCCAGGCCGATCAATAATGCCAATGATCCCACAATTTCTGCGGAAGTCGCCAGGAATGCCATCAAACTCGGCAGAGGTAAGCCCAAACCCCAATCGGGATTGCCAAACCAGTTTGCGGTATTCTCAAAGGAATGGAATTTGTTGGTGCCCGCCATCCAGAATACGGGAAACAAATATAGTCGCAACAACAGGGGCGCCAGAAAATCCGCGCGACGTGTTATGTCCAGATAATGCTGTATCTTTAACAAAAGTGCCATATCAGTTCTCCAACAGTTATTTGTAAGTGCCTAGCACAATATCCCGCTTTAACCATTCCTCCATGATATGCAAGCCGCCTTTGATAACAACATCAGGGTTGGGGTGCTGGGTTTCATTTGCGATTTGTATTAGCAGTTGCCTGCCGCAGGTCCTTGTTTCATTTTTTTGATTAATTTCCAGTAGATCCAACAGCCGCGCACTGACAGGGTTTAACGCCATAAATTGCACTTCATCGTTGCTGTCTCGATACACTACCAGATGAGTTTGAGCAGGTTCAGAGGGGCTGAATTCCGGGCTGATTTGATGAACGGGGTAGTTGTATGTTAATGCCCAGGCCAGTGGTGACAGAACCGGCACTCCGTTCAGTAAATGACCGTTTTTATTGATAACAGACAAATCAGGTTGCTCTGTTGCGATACCCAGTCCGATTTCTACCCATTCATAGTGGGCAAGTTCCAATAAATATTGAGGGTCATCTTTTTGAGCTTGATATTCCGAGTGGAGAAATTCTAAAAATTCTTCAGCCAGCTTCATGAAAACAGGTGTGCGGCTTTTATGGATGGCGACAAAGGATCTGACTATTTGGTGCCATCGTTTCGCTGCTGTAATTTCTTTTAATACCGGGAAAAAATTGGCCAGTAAATCTTCGATATTGTTGTACACGAGTTCCCGATAGATCGCCATGCGACGTTCTTCAATGCCAGCAGGTGTTTTATGTTTGTCCGGGTCGCGTATTGTTGCAGTGAATTCCAGCTGACTTTTCTGGAAATCCTTCAAGCGACTTTTTGCAAATGTCTGTTGTTGAGTGTAAGTCATAATCGTTTCGCTATGCTGGCCAAATTGTTAGCTGTTGGCCGCCGATGCGGTGGATTTTTTATGCTGTGATTGAATATTACGAATGATATTGACTTCTTTTAGAAGTTCGTCCATTGGGGGTACGTTAAAGTCGCGTTCCAGCAATGTCGGCACCACACCGAAGTGCTCATAAGCTTTGTGGAGCAATTCCCAAACCGGGTCGATAACATCGGCGCCGTGGGTATCGATGATTAAATCTTTTGCCTCATTGTAGTGGCCGGCGATATGAAAATAACTGACCCGCTCAGCAGGCATCGATTTCAAAAACGTTTCGGCATCGTAACCATGGTTAATGCTGTTAACGTAAATATTGTTGATATCGAGCAACAATTCGCAATCGGCTTTCTCCAAAACTGCGAGAATAAAATCTATTTCTTCCATTTCCTTGCCCGGTGCCGCCGTATAGTAGGACGCGTTTTCCATGGCGATGCGTCTTCCGAGAATGCCCTGAACCCGCAAGATTCGTTCGGCAACATAATCCACTGCTTCTTGCGTGAATGGTATGGGCATCAGGTCGTATAGATGACCCTCGTCACTGCAGTAGGTTAGATGCTCTGTATAGATATCGATGTTGTAGGTATCGAGAAATTGCCGAATATTTTTGACTAACGCGAAATCCAGCGGCGCCGGGCTACCAATAGATAATGACAATCCATGGGTGATGAAAGGGTAGCGTTCGGTCAACGCACGAAACTGCTTTGCCATTTTACCGCCGAGGGTCATCCAGTTTTCCGGTGCTACTTCAAAAAAATCAATCTCGCTAGGGACGTTTTGTTGCAGCGAGTCCAGCATAACTCGCCGCAACCCAAGGCCCGCGCCACTAATAACATCTTGGTTGTTAACTGCGGTCATCTTTTAGATTCAGGTAATAGAATTTAGGTGAACAGTCTGTGATACAAAACTGGAATACAATATTACTTTTTATTGTCACCGCACTTCGATTCACCGCAACTACCATCTTTTTTGGTTTTGGAAACTTTCTTTGCTTTGGCTTTGTCATCGCCACACTTCGATTCACCACAACTGCCGTCTTTTTTTACTTTTTTGGCGGCTTTATTGTCACCGCACTTGGACTCGCCGCAACTGCCGTCTTTGCCTTTGGCCCCGTCATGGCCGGCAATCATGTAACCATTGTTCAGGTCGGTAAAACCAAACGGATTTGAGTCTGCTGATATTACGCTTGTAGCAGTTAAAGAACCAAACAGTGCTGTGGTACCGATTGCCAGTGAAATGGCGTTCTTACGGGTCTTCATTTTACTTCTCCTTATTTCTTCAGTATTAAAACAGGTTGTTTGGCTTATAGTGTCGTCGGGGAGAGGTTTGTTACATGGCGGGAAGAATTTTTTATTAACTTTGTAACTGGCTGATTTAATAGCGCGTGTTTGTATTTTGGAAAGCTAACTTTATAGACAAATAGCAGGGGAATAGCGGGTGTGAGAAAAACGGGATAGATTTGTGATGGAACCGAAACGTTTCAGTTGTTGTTACGTGATCTTTTCAATACAAGACAGATAAGTACTACTGTCAAACATTGCCTGGTTGCGTTGTGCCTGCCATATTACCTCGGCCAGGCATTCCATAATTAAGTGTTCGACAGCGTGTGCATCCTGATGGCTTTTCAGTAAACGTTGATATTGCTGCTTGATTCCCGGTGGCTGATCGATGCTGAGCTGTTCCTTAATGGCGATATGTAAAGCCATATGCAGAAACGGATTGGTTTCACCCATTTCCGGGAAATAATCCTTGTCGCTGGTTTTTTCGGGATCGTCCAGCAATGGATGATATTCCGGATGCAACAGGATTGCTTCCAGAAACATCGCTTCAATGGGTTCCAGCACTTCCTGGTTGCGGTGTTTCTGCCAGGCGGTGTAAAACATTTGCCGGCTTTGTTCACGATCAATATCAAACATGGTAGTTACCGTTAATCGACGTTTTTGTCCTTGTATTCACAAAGATCTTCAATGACGCAGGAGCCACAACGGGGTTTTCGCGCCACGCAGGTATAGCGTCCGTGCAGGATGAGCCAGTGATGTGCATCATGCTTGTATTCATCAGGAACAAATTTTAATAGTTTTAACTCCACTTCCAAAACGTTTTTACCCGGGGCAATATTGGTGCGATTGGCAACACGGAAGATGTGGGTATCCACGGCGATGGTGGGTTCGCCAAACGCGGTATTTAAAATGACATTAGCCGTCTTACGGCCCACCCCGGGCAGTTTTTCCAGCGATGCCCGGTCGTTCGGGACTTTTCCCTTATGTTCTTTGACCAGGATCTCGCAGGTTTTCATGATATTTTTGGCCTTGCTGTTATAGAGACCGATGGTCTTGATATATTCTTTCAACCCCTGTTCCCCCAGATTCAGGATCTTGCGCGGCGTGTTGGCCACCTTGAACAATTTGGCCGTTGCCTTATTGACGCCTTTGTCCGTGGCCTGGGCCGAAAGAATAACTGCGACCAGCAATTCAAAAGCTGTTTTGTAGTTTAATTCTGTCGTGGGTTTCGGAGTATGTTTTTTGAGACGCGCGAATATCTCAGATCGCTTTTGTTTATTCATGGTTATTTATTATGGATATTTATATTTTTATTGGTTTTTCTGAATTGGAGTTTTGAGTACAACTCCAAGATACTTTACGCTGATAATTTTCTGCAACACGAATTTAGAAGCACTAGTAATGATAAAGATAATGAGTACAGAAGCCTGCATGACCTCGTAAACACCGAAAAAAGAGGATTTTGTGTGAATTTTAATCTCAAGAGCTCAAAAATACGATTTTAGTACGTCTGAGAAATGCCTGAGTCTCGCGCGCAGGGTTTTATGCACAACTCACTGCGTCTGTTTGTAAAAACCGTCATAATTTTGCCGAAATCCGTCGATGGCTACCAATATTTAGTTATCTTATTGAATTTAAAGAAGTTATCAATTTGCATGCATTGTAATCATTTTGTCACAAAGCCTCGAATTATGTACTTGTAAGGTAGTTTCTCATGAGGTTACACACAGTGTTATCCACAGGTTTTGTGGATAACGTATAGACTCTTCAACTTGTTGTTAACTCAGGTTTAGTTATTTCCATTTGGAAAATCGCGACCTGCGACAATACCATTCTACAGTTCCCTCACATTCTGACGATTATTAGTCCTGATGCCTTCAGGTCCGATACTTTCTTTGTCGTACGCCAGTATATTTTCGGCAACTTTGTGAGCTGGTCGTAAAATATACAAAAAACCCCCTAAATATTTCAATTTGTGCGCCGAAATAAAACAAGGATAACAGTCTGCGCGCGCCGGCCTGTGTTTTGTGGAAAGGATTTTCGGAATCTATTTGGATCCACTAGCCGTGAATTGACCGGTTTCGAATCCGCACAGCAGGTGTGATCGATGACGCAATTCGGTTTTGAGGTGGCAGGATCGCCTCGATCAAATGAACATGGAATTAACCCAAAGGTAGGTAATCATGAAGGGTATCGACGTCGTATCTCGCAATACTTTCAGCAGGTTTACAGGTGGTTTTGTAACGAGGCTGCTTGGCGCAGGATTGCTCATCGCATTGCTGACAGCGGTGTCGGGATGCGGCGGTGAAGATGCGTTTGTTTGTGATGGATCTGATTGTACTAGCAGCAGTTCTACCTCAACAACCACAACCCCAACGACCACCACAGCTACAGACTCCGGGGTGCAAATTGGAAACGGTACCGGTGCTTCGTTCCAGGTGGGCGTGATGTCCATAGATAACACATCGCTTGTTTCCGGCGGAAGTGCAAATCTTTCTGTGTCGTTGGTAAACGCGGACCAAACGGCCTATACAACATCAACAACTATCAATTTCTCAACTTCCTGCGCAACTTCAACA
>JASFMT010000093.1:0-10366 GCA_050117455.1 Gammaproteobacteria bacterium
GACGGAGGACCTTTACTTAGGAAAGTGCAAATGGGTTGCATGCTCCCGTTTAAGGTTGTCCCCAGATGGGCCCAGCCTTCATGCACTTCCAGTACGCGGATGTCGCGTTCATTAAACATGGCTTCCTTGCGGATCTTGATATAGTCTGCTCCCGCAGCGGCGTCGGCAACGATACCATCGCTGATTTGTACAAACACGGGCATCTGCAACGGCGCAAATACGTCATCCAGGCGCTGTTGCAAGGTGTGGACGGCCAGTTCACTGGTGATATTTTTAGGGTCAATTTGCAATATCAGGCTTCGATCGATATTACTTAGTGTTTCCAGCATCATATCGCCGAGATCGGCAACAGTGGGATCGCCGGCGTGAAAAGCATCGGAGGCGCTACCATACAGTTCTTCCGAAATGCTGGAAAATTCCTGCGTTCCCCGTTGTTCAAGCAACCGGACCACCATTCGGTACTCGCGGCAAATCCGTTGCATGATTTTGCCAATGGGACTGAATTGTCCCAGTTGTTTGGCGATGTCGCGCTCTATATCATAGAATTCTTCGCGTTTGCTGGAAGGCTCAAACCCCAACGCAATGGAATCATAGTAGTCGCGATTCACCGCCGGTTGTTCCTTGCACCCCCCGCGAAAAAACCTATCCTTAACACTGGCATCCCATTTTATGGCGTCCAGTACTCGAATGGGCCGTTGCGCTTCCACAATACGGTCAGAAAGTTCGCGGATTTTTCGATGGTAGGGATCGGTTATTTGATTTATATCTGTCATGATAGTCATCAGCTAAAGTGTCGGTACATTATATTATTTTTTCTTCTTGACAGATATGCTTTTTCGTTATTGGCTTTACACTATTGATACAAGCCATATGCTGGTTAGCTACTGCCAGGAAAGCTGCAAGGCTCAGGTGTATTTAGGTGTGTAACGTTATTAGCAGTCGTTGTTGTCAACTCAAACGAAAGCCAGGAGAGAAATTATGAAGCGGTCGAAGGTGTTATGGTGGGTATTCGTGTCATGTTGCATCAGCGTTGGTGCCTCTCAGGCAGCCTCCAAATCGGATCGGGCCAAGGAAAAACGCTGGGAATCCCAGATTGTGGACAGTTTGTTAGTTGGTGAAGACGTCAAGCTTGATGCCGATGGTGTGGAGTTCCTTGGGTTATATGCCGAAAACCACACGGGCACCAGTAAAGGTGGCGTCATTATTATTCACGGGATCGGTGTGCACCCGGCCTGGCCGGATGTGATTGAACCCCTGCGGATGAATCTCCCGGACCGTGGTTGGCACACATTGTCTATTCAGATGCCCATTTTGGAAAACGAAGCGGAAGGAAAAGACTATATTCCGTTATTTGACGAAGTACCGGGGCGAATAACCGCGGCGGTGGAGTTTTTACAGGAACGGGAAGTTGCTCCTATAGTGGTGGTTGCCCATAGTCTCGGCGCTTCCATGGCGGGGTATTACCTGGCACAAAAAGACCAGCCCGCTATAAAAGCCGCTGTATTGATTGGTTTTGGCAATATGTTGCAAGATGAAAAATCGCCGCTAAATTCACTGAATATCATCAGAAACATCAAGGTTCCGGTGCTGGATTTATACGGCGCCAACGACCTGAAACCGGTCCTGGAATATGCGCCGAAAAGAAAACAGGCAATGCAAACGATGTCAAACAAGGTATACCAACAGCAAAAAGTGGAGGGCGCGAACCATTTTTTTCAGGGTAAGGAAATGGAACTTGTTAAAATCGTTGATAGCTGGTTAACGCAACAGGCGCCAAAATAAGCGCTAGCCGGAACATTGCGAGTCCTGCTGCAGTGGTTGATAAACATTAAATTGCGCAAGCTGGTTTGGAAGGTTGAGTATTGGTTAGCCCAATTGTGATCTTTGCGACTAGTGCCTTTGCGTTGAGAAAAAGCTTCAGGAGCTTTTTTCAAACCGGCTCATGAGTCGAAACAGGCCGAAGATCGCAACAAACAGGACAATTCCCAGCCAGGTTGAGTTCTGAGTGTAAGGAGTAAAGAGAATAATTAAACCGAATCCCGCCACCAGCACATTAACCAGCAACAGAGATATCAGGCGGTTTTTCGCGATATGCTGCTGGAGTAATACACCGAATAAACTCACAAGAATAATAGTCACCAACAGAATCGCAAACAGTTTTGTCATGTTTGCCTGTTCGGGGTTGTTGCGTGGGTCAGGTGGTGAATTGGCAGATTCTCCCAGTTGAACCGGCGTCACCGTTCCCATGACATCGACCGGGTCCTTTGGGTTTGATTCATAATACGCAGCGATGTCATGTACCACAAAAGCGCGGTTAACGATAACGCGGCTGCTGAGTTTTTCCCCCTGCAGCGGAATGGACAATATACTGTTAACGACAGTGCCACCGCTTTCCAGATGACCGAATACCGTATATTTTCCATCCAGATGCGGTGCGTCACCTAATAAAATGGAGAACGATGTCGTGGCGCTGTCGGGGTCGTCATCGTAACGCGCCATGGTGAGGCGGCCTTTGGTGTGTTTAATGGTATTGGAAAACTCCCCCTTGATATTCTTAATCAAATCCGCCTGTTGTTTGGTTAACGATCGTAGCCTCCGGTAGGTGTCGGAAAACTGGATAATAAAATCGGGAATCACCCGCATGACGGTGCTGTAGTCAAATACGCCATTTTCGGTGAGCTTCAGGAGCTGTGATACATGTTCCGGTGCGATATCGGGATAAAGCGCAAACACCAAATCACCGTGATTGGTGGAAAATACGATTCGTTCATCGGCAACGCGAGGTTCAGTATCCTCCGCATACAGGGTATTACCTGTGACCAGAGCGGTAAAACCCACGACAAAGAGGAAAAATGTGAATCGATGCAACGGTAGTTTGCCGTTTGTCATGTGGTTGCTTCAGCTTCGCGGGGGCGTTGGGATATATTCGCTGTTGTTAGTTCTTCGTAGGTCATCATCAGCGGGTGCGACACGGTTTTGTTCTTTAACTTCCAGATGACGCCGTCCACAAAGAAATGATGAATTTGAATTGCAGCATATATGATGGCAATAGAAAACAGGGAGGAATAGCCGAGCGACACACCGATTTTTGGCAACATATAAAAAAGCAGTGCGCCACCAAGAAGATTAATGGTAAACCAGCGGGTTGTCTCCGACATGACATATTTGCGGGACGGCTCAATTTGCCGGATATCCATTTTTTCTTTCAGTTGAATGCCCCAGGCGATGAGGATGTACTGCAGACTGTGCAGCATTGGTACAAACTCCTGAAAAGAGGGGATATAAACCGATTGCACGAACCACAGATATTGCGTGGCGGCAGGCAATATTACAATCAATGGCAATATTCTGCGATTGCGATAACTCCAGTAAATAACCGTAGCCACAAAGGCGGCCAGTGCCAGCCACATGGCGTATTCGGCAATAGTGCCGATCCAGTGGGGTATTTGCATGCTGGGATATTTAACACCATAAAAGGTAAACCCTTCGCGGCTGGTTTCAGCGCGGATCGTGGAAACAAAATAGGTGCCCATCACAAACGCGACGACAACGTTGCGTTCCAGTTTGCTGAGCTTAATACCGCTACGCATGGCATATATGAAAGTTATGCCAAGTGTTTGTCCGCTGAAATGATACGGCGACCACAAAATGAAGAGTTTGACGAAGTAGGGGGCCACCAGGTCGCGAAAAATAAAAGACAATACGACGCCGCCAACGACTATAAAAGGTATTACATATGAGGTGATCGGATATTGGCGGATATTGGCGCGCGACTGATAGAGTCGATAAGTGGACATGGAAAAGTGCGGCCAGTTAATGGCCCACGACAGGACAACGGCGGCTGTAATGACTTCGGGGGTGCGAACGTCAGTGTAAAACAGCAACAGGCCGGCGAACAGCAGGAATGATGACCCACCGATAAAGAAAAAATCGATGGGGGCATTCACAAAATAAAGGTTGCGTTGTTTATTAACCGTTTGCATTGTCATCGCCGGATATCATGTAAATCGATGTTTCAGTGTAAATAAAGATATAAAAAATGTGAACACTCTAGGCGGAATTTGCCGCGAAAACTGTGAATGAACTACCCGGAGGCGGTGCACAGGTTAATGAAATCGTGCGGGTTTCTGCGTAAGAAAATGCTGATACTTTTATGATTGATATTCGTGCATCGTTTCTGTACTGGTTCCCTAGCCAGTAACGGTTAATTTGTTTATAACACAACATATTATAGGTATCACATTTTCACTGAGTAGTCAGCCGCACGAAAGATACTCGCTGTTAACGCTATATACTTGAAGTTTAAGTGGTTTTTCTAAAGTTTTCCGCTTTTAGTACGCTACATGGTTAATGGATGATTGATACTTGGAGAGTTGATAATAACCTTTATTAACAAATTGTCTTTAGGTCAACGGGTAATATTTTTTGAGTTTTAACCTTAAACGCTATTTTTCCATTTTCAGCCTGGTGGGTATCGTTGTGGTCGTGGCGGCGCTGTCGTTTTATTACCGCTATATAGCCACCAATACACTGGTTGATCATGAGACCCGCGCAAATGTGGCGTTAACAACCTCTTTTGCAAATTCCATTTGGCCTGCCTACAAGGACTTTGTCATGTCCATTGGCAAGGTGGACAGGAAAACCTTGCTCAATAAGCCGGAAACACAGGCGTTGCGCGATGCGGTCTTGAATCAGATGCAGAACCTCGATGTGGTCAAGGTCAAAATATACAACCTGGAAGGAACCACGGTATTTTCCACCGATCCCCAGCAAATCGGCCAGGATAAAAGCGATAATCCGGGGTTTACGGCCGCGAAATCCGGTAATGTGATCAGCGAAATCACATACCGCGACGAATTTTATGCCTTTGAGGAGGTGGTTGCCGAGCGTAACCTGTTAGCGACATATATTCCGCTTCGACAGACCAGCACCGGTCCCGTGGAAGCGGTTTTCGAACTGTATTCCGATGTTACAGGCCTGGTTAAAAATATCGAGGAAACTCAGCATAAAGTCGTGGTGGGTGTATTTGCCGTGCTGGCGGTGTTTTATTTTTTTCTGTTCGGGATCGTAAAGCGGGCGGACAACATTATTCGGAAACAGGATGAAGATCGGCTTGATCATGAACTGAAAATTCGCCATCAGGCCTACCATGATTCACTTACGGGGTTGCCCAATAAAGCAAAGTTTGCCGAACAACTGGAAGACAGTATCCAACGTTCGCTAAGAACTGGGCAACAATTTGCTTTGATGTTTGTTGATCTGGACCGTTTTAAAATTATCAACGATAGCATGGGGCACGATGCCGGTGATCAATTAATTCGTATTGCCGGTGAACGGTTAGACGGGTTGATCCGCGAAAGTGACGTGTTGTTTCGCTGGGGTGGCGATGAATTTACTATCATATTGGAAAACGTGGATAGCCCGGAAAACGTTGCCACTGTTGCAGACCGTATCATCAAGGGCATGGGTGACCCCATTTCCATCGCCCGGCAGGAACTGATTATAACCACCAGTATTGGTATTACTTTGTATCCCGATGACAGTGAGTCCAGCGAACATTTAATCAAAAATGCCGATGCCGCCATGTATCATGCCAAGAGCGCCGGCCGCAACCGTTACGAATTTTATACGCCGGAAATGAATGCCAGGGCCCAGGAACGGCTGGAGCTTGAAAGCGGTTTGCAGAAGGCATTAGTCAATAATGAATTCCTGTTGCAATACCAGCCGAAATACAGTGTTCATGACGGACGGCTGGTGGGCGTGGAAGCCTTGTTACGATGGCAGCACCCGGCGTTTGGGTTGGTAATGCCGGATCGATTTATACCTTTGCTCGAAGAAAATGGCCAGATCAATAATGTTGGCGAGTGGGTGCTGCGCCAGGCCTGCGCGCAAAACCGTAAATGGCAGGCGCAGGGGCTTCCCCCTATGACGGTGTCCGTTAATATTTCTGCTGTGCAGTTCCGAAGTCAGAATCTGGTTAATATTGTCGCCAGGGTACTGGAGGAGACCCAATTAGAGCCTAAATACCTGGAACTGGAGTTGACCGAAAGTATGTTTATCTCCAACACGGAAATCGCAATTGATACGATGTATGACCTCAAGAACCTGGGCGTGTCGCTGTCCATTGACGATTTCGGTTCAGGATATTCGTCCCTCAGTTACCTCAAACGCTTTCCGGTCGACTACCTGAAAATTGACCGGTCCTTTATAAAAGATATTGAATCCAGCAGTAAGGATGCAGCCATTACCAGCGCCATCGCGGTATTGGCCCATAGTCTCGATATGAAAATTATCGCCGAAGGTGTAGAGAACCAGGAGCAGGTTGACTATCTCAAACAAAAAGGTTGCCAGGAGTTGCAGGGTTTCTTATTTAGCCGCCCGGTGGCCGCCGATGAAATACAGAAGATCGTATCCGAAAACATCAAACAGCAGCAAAATCGCGTAAGATCCGTTAATTAAAATCTCATTTGAGCCTGCCCCAATTCCGCCGGAAAGCGGTTTGCTGCCCGCCACAGCCTGTTGTGCCCAAATTCCCATTGCGCCCATTATTCGCGGCTGCGTCAGTCCCCCCAAAGCGACCGCCTGGCCGATTTCTGCTGCAAATTTGCTCAATAATCCCACTAACTTACCGATAAACAATGTTATAGCAGCGACGCTCTGAATAAACATGGCAGCCCAAACATTTCGTCTCGTATTTCAAGGAAAAATTGCTCCTGATCAGGATCTTGACCAGGTTAAGACCCGTATGCAGCAATTGTTCAAGAAAGACGCAGCGACCATTGAAAAGCTGTTTAGTGGGAAAAAAATACCGCTAAAACAAGGCCTTAATCAGAGCCAGGCGATTCAATACCGGGAAAAACTTCGGGCACTGGGCATCGTGTGCGAAATGGAATCCCAGGGTAGTATCCAAAAGCCGGCAGCCAATGCCGCGAAACCAAACCGGTCAAATACCACCGCACACTCGGCTTCCGCCAATAAACCGCTTAAATTTGCGGACATCGACAAGGCATTTACCGACCATCTTCCCAGGTTCGAACCGTCCTTCGCCTACAAGGCGGGCATCGTCGGTGTGGGAATAATAATGGTATTGCTCCCCATAGTGTATCTTGCCCTGATTATGGTCGTGGGATATGGCGTTCTGCACCACAGCATAGTCAATACCGGCTGGATGGGATCGTTTGGCTACAAACTGGGTACTGTTGCATATATAACCCCAATAATTGTTGGGGTTACGATCATTTTGTTTATGCTCAAACCGTTATTCGCCAGGCCGGTGGATGAGCCAAAAACCACTAACGTCGATCCGCTACAGGAACCTTTATTTATCCATTTTGTGAGTAAAGTTGCCCTGGCTGTGGGAGCGCCCAGGCCGAAACAGATTTTAATCGACTGTGATGTCAATGCATCGGCCAGTTTTCATCGCGGCCTGTTTGGTTTTATCAGCAATGAACTGGTGCTGACTATCGGTATGCCGCTGATCGCCGGTTTAAACGCGCGTCAGCTGGCGGGCGTCCTGGCTCATGAGTTTGGCCACTTTTCCCAGGGCGCCGGCATGCGCTTCCATTACCTGACTTATAAGATTAACAGCTGGTTGTTCAAAGCCGTATACACCCGGGATACCTGGGACCAGAAGCTGGACAACGCCGCGGCCGAGGCGCCGGGCTGGCTGCACATTATTTTGAATGTAGCGCGTGGCGGAGTGTGGGCATCCCGAAAGATACTCACCGTATTTCTGATGACCGGACATGCAGTGAGCTCTTATATGTTACGGCAGATGGAATTCGACGCCGACCGCTATGAAATATACCTGGCGGGAAGCGAGCAGTTTCGCGATACCACGCTGCAGTTTCAAAAATTGGGTGCCGCTTACCAGGTCAGTCATGATCATCTGGCCAAGGCGTGGGAAGAAAAGAAACTGGTCAATGACTTTCCCAGCCTGATTGCCCATAACGCCGAGCAGTTGTCACCGCAAGCGAGCAAAGCCCTGTTAAAACAGATGGAGCAGGATAAAACCGGTGTTTACGATTCCCATCCCACTGATAAGCAACGCATCGAAAAAGCGTTACAGGAAGGTGCAAACGGCGTTTTTAACCTTAACTGTGAAGGCCGCGAATTACTGAAAACGTTTACCTATTTGGCCAAACGAGTCACCGTTCACCACTATGCCAATGACCTGGGGCTGGAATTTGAAAAAGACAAGCTGGTAGACGTTGAACAGGTGGTTAAGATAACCCGTGACCACGAGCATCAGCAGGAAGCCTATCATGACTATTTTAAGGAAATGGCGCCGGTCTTCCGGTTTCCGCTATCGGTCAATATTTTTGATACCAGTAACCTCGACTGGGACAAGCTCCTTGAGCAATACCAGGAAGTCAACGACCGTATCGCCAACGAAGCGGTTACGCGCAACCGGCTAATGTCGCAGGTCAACAAAGCCTATCGCACCTATCAGATATTCGATACCATCGACCTGCTTAAACAGGGTGGCCTGGTCATGCTGCCGGAATGGTTTGATCTGAATGACGAGCTGTATAACAAACATAAGGCGCAACTGGAGAAAGCGGAACAGACCTGGCAACAGTTCATGCAGCAGTTAAAACCGATGTTTGAGCTTAACGATCAACGGCTTTCCATAGCGTTAACCCTGTTGAATCATCCGCGGTTAATTGAACGCAACAGGGAACACGCGCATCATCTCAAGATGCGCAATCGTCTTTCTTTGCTGATCAACAATTTTAAACGCAATACTGAAACCATTCTTAATTTTGAATCCAGGAAGTTTCGATTGATGTCATTTTTGTCCTGTGCCCGCGCAATTGGACAGAAAGCACCACAAGTTCAGGAAGTCACTGAACGGTTAATGGAGGAGTACAAACAGGCGTTCAGTCAGCTATCCAGCTGTCTGCACCGGCTGGATTATCCCTTTGTGGGAGATGGCGAACACGAAACCGTCGCCGGACACCTGGAAACGTTGTTGCCCAAGCGTACCCAGTGTGGCAGTGAACTGGAATATTATCTGTCCAGCGGCAATGTGATTGAAGAGAAACTGGAAGTGGTATATGAGCGTGTAATGTCTGGCCTGGCGGCCGTGGCATTGACCGTGGATTGCCTGTTGCCGACCCTGGATCAGGAACCTGAAAATCAAACTCAACAACAGTTGGCGGTTGGCGAAAATGCTACGCAGGGAAACACGGCGTTGGCTCAAAGCAACCCCGCTTTCAGTTCTGCTGATAGTTCTACCCAGGATAAGACAGAAAAACCATCAGATTCAGCGATGGCATTTTATGAAATGGCAGTGATGGGAAGTTCCTCTGCAAAGAACCCCATTATGCCGGAAGATATGAATCCGGGCGCTACTCAATCTGACGGCGCCAGTAGTGCCCCGGATAAAGATCAAAGTGCAACTGAAGCCATCAAAAACCTGGTGGGTGAAACGTCACAAAACACTCAATCGCCACAAGGTGCAAAGCCAGCGTCCACGAACAAAGACCGGAATGCTGGTGCCGGTTCAGTCAAAGAGCCGGCCTTATCCGTTGCCAATGAATCGAAACCAGTTGAGTCTTCGCCACGGGCTAAAGTGGGCGCGGCAGCTACAAATGAAAATAACGTTGATAGTAACAACGACAAACCGAAACCGGTAGAAAAACAGGCCGCGGAAATAAAAGCCGTTGAATTGTCCCCAGAGACTAAAGCGGATGCAGCAGGGACAATTTCGAACAAGACGAATGTTGACAGTGATAATGTGACACTGGCAGAACACCAACCCGCTTCCAACGCATTGCCGGCGGAGCCGAAAACACCAAAGCCGGCGCCAACTTCGGAAAATCGCTTGCAGTTAGCGACGGATGCGTTACGGGAACAGGCGAACAAAACCAAAGCGGCGATTTCAGCTGCCGCTGCTGCCAGGAAGAAAGATGATACAGCACCCAATGAATCAAACGAAGTTGTTAGTCAATCTGTAGCAGGTTCTGAGCCGGCTATCGGGTCGCTATCAGCAGAACTAAAATCAGATGTTACAGCCGGCAAACACGATCAACAGCAGCAAGGTGATAGCGCACCATTACAAGCCAACAAGGCTTCGAACGTTGAACTGACATTGGTGCCGGATGCCGGTCCATCGCAAACGTCCGGTACTGACAATGCAGCATCGCACCAGGATCAAGATCAAAGTCAATCCAGTGGGACAAGTGAAAGTTCGGCAGACAAACAAACGGCGACGGAACCACATGCGGCCAGCCAGCACTCGTCCAACGATGCCATGGCACAAAGCATTGATCATCTTAAGCAAACGATCAACAACCTGTCACTGGAACCTCGGGACGATTCACCAGTGACCGATAGCGAATCTGTGACAGAAACGCTAACC
>JASFMT010000094.1:0-10331 GCA_050117455.1 Gammaproteobacteria bacterium
GTAAAAAGCACTGTCGGATTTTTTAAAGTCCAGAATATACCGCCCTTCGGGCGTGCGCTCGTCACCTTCCTGTTGTTTATGCCCCTTGGGATTGGCGCCGAATACCACGTTATAGGCTTTGATAATCTTATCTTCTTTTATCAAAAACAATTTTTCTTTGGATTTCACCACGAGGACAAAATCCGCCTTCTGAATTGCCAGGGCATTGGCAGGCATTAAAAGAAGGATAATAACGATCAGAAAAACTGAGTATCCAGCACGCATAACATATACTTTCACTTATATTGAAAACCGGTTGCCGTTGTCACATTACCAGATAAGCGCTCAATTAAGCGGAAAAATAAATCATCCAGCCTTTCGGGCATTATTCGAATGCCATGATTAATTTTAGCCAAAATTGTGCCAGCCGGCAGGGCTCAGTCAACAAAATTCATCTATAGGCGAATTCCATAGAGCCGCACGCAGTGAAAAAAGTATCGGAAATGCAGTAGCTTGAGTGTTACGACGGAAAATCCTTCAGGCAACACCGCCCGGATGGATTGCTTACTTCGCAGGAGCATGTGCCGCGTCTGGTTTGTTCTATTACAAACGCTTTCGCGCCTGGATCCACTTGTGCCTGTTGACGGTTAACGCCAAAACAATAACAAATCAACGCCTCGTTGGAGGTTTCCTTGCTGCCAACCGCGGTACGTAACATCGATTTGGTGATAAGGGTGTTGTCGCGTCCGAAATACACCACGTCGCAACCCGGGTCGTCGCAGAAATAATAGTGCTGTTCCTTAATATCCAGTAACCAGGGTTTATTAACATGATGTAAAACGGTGGCGTACGGCACTTCGATATACTGATGGCCATTTTCCGGGCAGGTGTGGCGCTTCATATTTTGTTGACGGGATGACTTGGAAGAACAGCATTCGGACATGATAAGGACCCTTCGTCAGAGAAAATGTTGAAAATGGTGTAGGAGCACAATCTCGACAACAGCCGTAATTTGACTACAATAAAGTCTAAACCCTGTAGTAACTACAGACTCAAGGGGTTAATCCATCAGCAAAACAACACCTTATGAAAATTGGCCAGCTGTCTGAACAAACAGATTGTAAAATCGAAACGATTCGTTATTACGAGAGGATTGGCTTGTTACCGGCGCCCGCGCGATCCGATAGTGGCTATCGTATTTACAAGACAGACCATGTAAAACGCCTGTCGTTTATTTGCCGAAGCCGGGAGCTGGGGTTTACCATCGAGGAAATACGGGCGTTGCTCAAAATGGTGGATGGTGGCAGTTACACGTGTAATGACGTGAAAACCATTACCCTGGAACATCTGGCGACGATTCGCCGCAAGATTAAGGATTTGAAAAAACTGGAAACAACCCTGTCGAACATCGCTGCACAGTGCAAAGGTAACATGACGCCCGAGTGTCCCATTATCGACGCACTCTACCAGGCGAAAGATTGATGTGCCTGTAGGAGTGCCTTATTGTTTGCAGTTGATATTCGATACTGAAGCGGTTGCAGAAACAGCGGGAAACTATAGTAAATCGATGGCAGTAGATCGGTGGCGTGGAGCGACGGAGGAATCAATTAAAAAAAATCCAGGCCACTTCTAATGAAGCGACCTGGTGTTCACTACTACTACTCCCTCTCTCTCATCCCTGAGATGGTTATTATTATTATCCATTTTTATTGTTTTGGCTGCGGTATAGGTTTTAATTTTAAATCTTCCGTCGATGCGCCAACGAAACCGTGGCTTTTATAGATAGTTTGCGCATCGTTTGTACCCAGGTACGACAGATAACGGGCGGCGTTATAGGCGTTGCGGCCGGTTTTGAGTATGCCGATGGCATAGCCGACTTTGTGCGCCATGTTATAAGGTGCCGGGATCGTCACGCCCTCAACCTCTCTGTTTTGCGCCCTGGCGTGTTTGACTTCCGTGGTCCAGACAATACCAACATCCGCTTCACCGTTTTCGATTCGGTGGGGGGTTTCACGGTGGTGGCGTTTGGTGAACCAGGTTTTGCCTTCGATGGCCCAGCAACCTTTACATTGTTTATTGGCGGTGACCTTCTGATGAAGATCCAGGTCTTTAAGCATCTGTGATCCGTAAAACTTGAAAATACCTTCCGTCAACGGATTGGGATGTGACTGAACCAGGTCATCACGCGCCAGGTCCTTGGGACCTTTAATCTTTTTGGGGTTTCCCCTGGCAACCATCAGTTCCAGCTGGTTGTGGGTGTAAATCATGTAATCGCTCATCATGCCCCTGGCTTTTAGTTTTTTGAGGTGACCAAGGTTGACACTGGCAAACAAATCAGGATTCTGGGCGGTTTTTTTGCCGTTTATTGCGCCTTGCTTGAGAATCTGACCTTTCAGGATTTGGCCGGGTGGGATGGTTTCAACATAGATGGAGCTGATGTCAGGGTTTTTGGTTTGAAAATCCTTAATGAGTTCTTCCATCGCCATAAACTGATTACCGGCAAGATACATGACCAGCTCGGCGCTATAGGAGTCTTCGATCCGGCCATAGGTAATATCGCCATTGGCGTGAAAGGTTCGATAGTCATGGCCGTAGCCGGCATCGGTTGCCGCATATGATGTCGTGAGCGCGACACTTACCGCAATGGCAACAATGGATACGATTTTTATTATTCTCGACATCAACATCAAGTCTCCCCTCCTGACTTCTATTACTCTCCCCTGGATACGAAATGCTAAAACAATCCAGTTCGTGGGGTAACTGGCGCGTACCCCATAGAGCACTAGGGTGGCCCCTAGGCTTCGTCATTGCATTATCAATTGTGCTGATGAGCGAATAAATTACGTGGCGGGATCGTTATTCAAGACCGGCAATCAGGGCGAGTCGTACCAACTCTGTCACCGAATTGGCTTCCATTTTTGACATGAGATTGGAACGGTGCAGTTCAACGGTTTTGATGCTGATACCCAGTTCTGATGCGATGATCTTATTAGGCGCTGACTTGAGTACATACTGCAAGACTTCGCGTTCCCGGGGAGTGAGAGTCGACAGGCGTTCATTAATGGACGTGACTCGTTCCTGTTCTTTACGGTTATCCTGGTCAAATGCGATGGCGCTTTGTATGCGTTCCAGCATCAGCGAATCGTTGTAGGGTTTCTCGATAAAATCATAGACCCCGGATTTCATGGCGCGTACCGCCATTTCCACATCCGCGTGACCGGTCATGATAATCACCGGTAACGTGCAAGCCTGTTGTTTGAGTTTGGCGTATAAATCCAGGCCACTGATATCGGGCATGCGTACATCCAGTACCAGGCAACCAATGAGTTTGTCTTCATAGGCATCGAGAAACGCCTGGCCGGAGGCAAAGGTCTTTACCGGCAGTCCTACCGAATCAATTAACCATTCCAGGGACTCCCGCGCCAGTTTGTCATCGTCAACAACATAAACGGTTGGTTGCATGGCCATGTTAGCTCTCTTCATTGATGGGCAATTCAAAACAAAAACGTGCTCCGCCCTCGGCTACGTTCGCCGCGTAGATGGTGCCGTTATGTGCTTCGATGATGGAACGGCTGATGGAAAGGCCCATGCCCATGCCTTCCGATTTGGTGGTGTAGAACGCATCGAATAACTTGGATTCTGCCTGCGGCAGGATACCGTGCCCCCGGTCGGTCACGGATAAGACGACCTTGTTCGAGTCCATTTCTGTAGCAACGACCAGTTTGCGTTGTGAGGGCTCGGTGTTTTCCATGGCATCCAGACTGTTGCGGATAAAGTTCAAAATAACCTGTTCCAGTTGTACCGCGTTGGCTACCAGGTCCGGCAAGTCCGCCGCCAGGTTTAAGATCACGTCCGCCTGATAGCGCTTGATATCGACGGCCACCAAATCAACAATATTGCCGACCAACGCATTTAACGAAGTGGCCTTGCGTTGCGATTGATCTTTTTGCACAAATTCGCGCAAATGGCGGATGATATCGGCGGCCAGCGTGGCGCCTTCAACGGTGCGTTTTAGTCCCTGAATCAGGGTATCCTTGTCGAACTCGCCCTGCTGCAGACGGCGCAAACATCCGCTACTGTAGTTGATGGCGCCGGTTAGCGGCTGGTTCAGTTCGTGGGCCAGGCCGGCGGCCATTTCGCCCATGGCGCTGACCCGGCCCACCCGGGCCAGTTCCGACTGGTGGCGTTGTTTTTCTTCGATGGCATCCTGTTTTTCAATTTCACTGCCAATCCATTGCGCCATTACTTCCAGGATATTGTGATCCCAATGCGTATAACTGCGTTCTCTCACCGTGGTGTCAGCAAACTCCAGAATGCAATGGGGGGTTCCTTTTACAAACACGGCGGTTGCCAGGTAGCTTTCGAAAGGTTCATGTACGGTGCCGGCGACATCACATTCGGCGGTGCTTAAATCAGGAAGATCCAGGATGGCGTTGGGCTCTCCCAATAACCGGGGTATGCACGGTTTGTTGATGGGGCCGTGCAGCTCAGCCATCAGGTTTTCCTTTCCGGCTATGGTGCAGGATTTGCGATCGTAACCGGCAAGACTGGACAAATTGGCCACGGCAGTTTGATAGTATTCGCGCCCGGTTTCCAGCAGTTTTGCCAGCTTCTGGTCGTGGCTAAGGCGGGGCGCACTGGTGATATCAACCAGCTTGTGCAAGGTGATCTGGCTTTGTTGCAACGATTTATTGGCCAGTTCCAGCTCATTGGTGCGGGCGATGACGCGTTGTTCCAGTGTGTCTTTGTATTCCGCCAGCTTGGCTTCAGACTGTTTACGTTCGCTAATTTCACTACGCAAATTACGATCGGTTTCTCTTAACCGGCGATTGGTATTGGAAATATAAACCACCAGCACAAACAGCAGCACCACAACCACTAACGCCGTTAATAGCCAGGCGGCGTATTTCTTGATGATGGCCTGCAGGTTAGTTTCCCGCAAAACTTCATAGGGACCGATTTGCAGGTCTTTCATCAGCTCGTGCACCGGTGAATAGTCCAGCGGTACGGTCCATCCGGCGGTGCGCGACATAACCGCGGCCGGATGGTCAGCAGGCATTGCCAACAACGCTAACGTCACTTTGGTGGCCAGTTCGCGGGAGGTGTTTTTATTTTTTGCAAAGGGCCATTCGGGATACAGGCTGGTACTCAATGGCAGGTTGTGCCCTTCTACAAACTGCGGGTTAAGGATGCGAAAATCCGATAGTTTAAACCAGCCGGCTTCCACCATACGCACCAGTGTTTCCGAGCGCACGGTTGCGGCATCAACTCTGCCTTGATGCACCGCCAACGCCACCTGGTCTTGCGGAAACCCAACGAACTCCAATCGTGTGAAGTCGCTAAACGGATCAATACCAATTTTTGCCAGTTCGCGCCACGCCATTTGAAAGCCGCCAAAGGCTTCTGGGCTTACCGCCATGAATGATTTGTCTTCCAGGTCTTCCAGCGATTGAATGGAACCATTATCAGCTTTGGTAAAAATAACAGCGCCGTAGCGGGTGGCAATATGCCCGGTTTGGCGGGACTGCATGGTGGCGATGCGGGAAATACCGTAGCGCGATTCCAGCTCAACGTAATTGCCGGGATTGGTCAGAATAAACTGCACCCGGTCCTGGGCAACCGCGGCAGCCATTTCGGCGAGGTCCAGTGGTACCAGTTTAAACTGATAGCCCGGGACATTTTGGGAAAGATAATCCGCCGTGGCGCTCCAGCGCGTAATGGCTTTCTCATCACCCCGGAACGACAGCACGCCAATGGGAATGCTCCCTTCGGCGATGTCTTCAGTGCCGGTTACGCCGTTACTTGTATTATTATCTTCAGCAAAGGATACCGGCACGTGGTCGATAAGCAATACTGCCAACAGGCAAAACACAAATCTGCTCATATGCTAATCATACTAACAAATGTGTCCTTAAATACAGTAGATGTGGTTGTAGGGATTTGATACGCGCAGGTGGCACGAGGTGCTGTAGACCTTGGCGGACGCGAGACAACCGTTAGTGGTACGACCCTTTACCAGAAGCACTTGTTAAATCAATAAGATAAAATATCATCAAGCTTGCCGGACCGGCTGCCCGCAGGTTTTTTCGAATTACCGTGGGCGGCGGCCGATGTTTGGCTTACTGGTTTGGCGGCCATTTAGAATATGTCTAATTGATCAGGAGGGGAGGTAGGCCAGGCCAGGTTGTATCAGGCTCTGTTTTCAGGGTCCCACATAGCGTACTGGGTAACGGCTAAGCCGTTACCCAGTACGTCAAATGATGATGTGAAACGCCGGTGTGCCCGACAGCGGTTCATTGAAGCAATGTGAGCCAGGCTCGGTGCGGTGCAACCGAAATTCGCAAGTCATAGCTGCTGGACTTTTTCCAGCATCTGCTGAGCATGGCCTTCGGGATTAACACCGTACAGGGCTTCTTCCAGGTTACCGTCCTTGTTAATTAAGAACGTCGAGCGGACGATGCCCATTTTCTTTTCGCCGTTCTTTTCTTTTTCCTGCCAGACGTCATAGTTTTTTACCAGCTCGCCATCGGTGTCCGCCAGCAATTGCACATTCAATCCATACTTGTCGATGAATGCGCGGTGACTGTCGCAGCTGTCCTTGCTGACACCGAGCACGACGGTATCCTGTTTTGAAAACTCGTCAGCCAGCTCGGTAAACTGGTTGGCTTCGATGGTGCAACCGGGGGTATCGTCCTTCGGATAAAAATATAAAATTACATTTTTGTCATTGCGAAAATCGGCCAGCTTCACTGGTTTGTTGTCCTGGTTTACCGTGGAAAAATCCGGTGCCGGTTGGTTCTTTTCTAACATGGTAATTCCCCTATCCAGTATAGTGTTAAACGGTAATTAAATCTCACGTAGGTATTTTATATATGGGCAGCGCAACGAAAAGGCAATCGTACAAAGTGTGCGGTTGTTTGACGGGAAATAGTTGATTTTATCACCAATGTGAACGGTGAAATGACGGTGGAGTGATGGTGCTAACTCTCCTATAATCGGCTAATTCTTAAAACTTGTAAAAATACAACGATGATCAATAGTTAAAAGAGGAGAGATCCAATGGCGGTATACACCTGCGAGAAATGTGGAATGAGTATCGGCACCATGACCTGCGGCAAGTGCGGCAAGGATCTGGTCCACAGCACCATCACCACCGATGACGGCCAGACAGTGCACGTTTCCAAGTGCCCCGACGGACATGGCATGGTGAAGTCTCCATTATGTTGTGGTCAGGATATGACCTGTTCCGTTTAAAGGTTACCGGTGTAAATTTGCGATAGCGGCCGGAGCAGAATTTTTGCTGAACGCAATGCAACGCCGGACAGCGGTATCATCGCGATACCCGTGTCCGGCGTTTATGCTATTGAAATAATGAGAGCAATATATAGTACTGCGTTACGCGTTGAGTTCGCCTGTCACCGTTTCCTCGATGGCCGGCAACTCTTTAACGAGCTTCGCATAAGCCAGGGACATGGTGTCTTCTTCGATATCCGAAACTTTCCAGGCGCCGTTTTCCACGGTAAAACTCCAAATGGTTTCCACTTCCTTGTAGCGCTTGCTGCCTTCCACCACCTTACCGCTGTTCCGTTCCTGTAAATAGTCTTTCATTCTGGCTTCAATGGAAATGACGACCATGGAATCTTCGTGGCCCTGGTCGTGGTTACGGTGCACGAACAGCAGTGGCCGTATATTCGTGATTTTCTTGACGTCGCAAATATTCTCCAGGCCTTCCTCTTTCCACCGGTTAAGATGTGCCATTTGCTGATTCTGCCAGTACCAGTCTGTCATCCATTGGGAGACGCCGGACAGGTCTTCTTTCCCCCAACCGGAATGTACGCGATGAAAACAGTCCTTGGCCCGCTCCTGAATTTTCAGCCAGTCGAATAACGGGCTGTAGCGGGCCATATAGCGTAAATCCTTACGCGTGCGGCGTTCAGCGAGTTTTTCCCGTACCACCACCATTATGATCAATGGCAAAAAGAAAATCGTTAATACGCCCAGGATGATTCTGCCCCAGAAGGTTTCAAAGGCAGCGCTGGCGATTTTGCCGCCGGGACCGGCCAGCGCCGGTTCCATCGCTAACAACATCACTATCACGGCACCTGCTAACGCAATAGCAAACGGTTTTTGCATATCTTATTCTCCCGTAATAAGCAGAAAATGTATTCGGTTAACCCAGCCACCGTACTTGCGGTCACACCTGAAATCATTGTGAACTGGCGGCGTTTTACGGGGCAACGTTATTTTTCTGTTACGTCCAGCGTCAAAAAAGCTTTAACTAATACAAATGGTTATTAAGCAGGAAGCCGCAAAGCAATAACTGCGTCACAGTTATTGCAGGTTAGTGGCAGGCTTGTTGAGAGAAGGGCGGAGCAGTCAATAACTTAGCACAACTATTATATTGGTATCTGTTTATAACTGTTCTTCGTTGGCTAATGCTAATCGGGCATTGTCAGCCGCCGCCTGCATGTCCTGATTTAAGGTTTCGTTGACCTGATTGTTCTCGATGCCCATTTCCAGCAGGGTAATGCCTTCCTGCACCTGGTCATAGACGATTTTTAATAATCCCTGTTTAAACAAATTCAGGTAATGCCGGTCGCCCAGGTTATCCAGGGATTGCCAGGTTGCTTCAGCTTCCTGCTGTCGCCCGGCCATGAGATAAAAGAGCCCTAAATGAAACCGCGCGATGTGATAGGTTTTATCCAGCTCCAGCGCCTGCTCCATATTCTTGATGGCGTTGTCGTATAAGCCGATATTGGCGAACAATGTTCCCAGCATATAACGCATTCGGGGATCTTCGGGAGACTGGTTAATTGCGGATTTAATATACTGGATGGATTTTTGGGTGTCGTTGGCTTGTGATGCTTCTAACGCCAGGTCAAATAGTTTGTCTGGATCGTCGGTTTCCATCATATGTGCCTCGATGCGAACGATTGAGTTTGAGGTCGGTACCTAAGGGTACACGATTGCTGCCTATTGTACGACAATCATATCTATAGACAAGACCTGTATCGGTTGTCTATTTATGACCCATACCAGACCGGCAGCTGAGGATAATATCGATCTGTTAGGGGGACTCCGTCATCATCGTGCCGGTTGTCAGCGAGCAAGTAACGAATATCTGCCCTTTGCGGGGAACCAGGCTGAGCGTTTTTCGGTCAATACTATAGCGGGGTCACAAACTACAGCGGTTTACTTGGTTAGCAGCAAGCTTGATTGAACCGCGTCAAACTGTGTTATAAAGACCGGGAATCAACCTTCGACTTATTAAGCACAAACACACATGAATAGGTTCCTACTCATAATATTGTTCTCCCTCGGACTGTTATTATCGTGTTCGCATCACCCGTACTATGATCCTGCAAAAGCGCATCATAAAGAGTCGGGTTTTAGAAATATCTATTACGAGGATGACAACAAAGGCTTCTGGGCTTTTATGAAGTGGCGTTGGGAACGAATGTTTAAGGACATACCAGGGGCCGATGACTATCAGTTTACAATTGACACATCGCACCATGGTTTAATCAAGGACAATAATGCCAATCCAACGCTGACCTGGATTGGTCACGCGACGTTTCTTATCCAGTTCCAGGGTTTGAATATATTAACCGATCCTCAATTTTCCGACCGGGCTTCACCGTTTTCGTGGGCAGGGCCACAGCGTGTTGTGCCGCCGGCGTTGAAAATCGACGAACTGCCTGATATCGATGCAGTAGTTATCTCTCATGATCACTATGATTCACTGGATGTCGACTCGGTGCGGCAATTAGCTGCGCACAATCGACAGCGCCCGCTGACCTTTGTTGTGCCATTGGGTATGAAAGCGTGGATTGACGATCTGGAACTGGAATCATCTAAGCCAATAGAGATAGTTGAATTGGACTGGTCGCAAAGCCATAAAATTAACGGAGTTACATTTACCGCCGAACCGTGTCAGCACTGGAGTAAGCGGACGTTGTTCGATGCTTTTGAACGACTCTGGGCATCATGGGTGATTGAAGCGCAGGGCAAGCGCATCTTTTTTGCCGGGGACACCGGTTATGCCAAACACTTTAAGGAGATCGGTGGTAAATATGGGCATTTCGACCTGGCGCTGATTCCCATCGGTGCCTATGAACCTCGTTGGTTCATGAAATCCTACCATGTCAATCCGGAAGAGTCCGTCAAAATCCATCAGGATATCAATGCCAGATATTCCGTGGCCATGCACTGGGGGACATTTATATTAACCGATGAACCGCTGGACGAACCCCCGCTTAAACTCGCCGAAGCATTGAAAAAATATAAAATTCCTTCTTCTGAATTTGAGATTTACAAGCATGGCGAGACACGGCTGCTTGATGACGTGTTTG
>JASFMT010000095.1:0-10166 GCA_050117455.1 Gammaproteobacteria bacterium
CATCGGGAAATACGCCGGCATTATGGGATTTTTGCTGGTGATGTTGGGCCTGGTAACCCTTATGCCATTGTCATTGTACGGAATAGGTACTATTGACGCCGGGATGCTGCTTGCCAGCCTGTTGGCGTTGACTTTGTTGTTAGGCAGCTTCGCGTCGCTGGGACTTTACCTGTCAACACTGACATCCCATCCCACTGTCGCCGCGGTGGGAACATTCGGCGGCTTGCTGTTACTGTGGATTCTGGACCTCGCCGGCAATACCGGTAATCAGGACAACGTGTTGGCCTATTTATCGATGCTGAATCATTACCAGTCATTGCTACGAGGCATCGTCAGCAGCGCCGATGTGATTTATTACCTGTTGTTTATTACTGTCTTTCTGGTATTAAGCGTGCGGCGCCTGGAAGCCGAACGGTTACAACGATAAACGCTAATCAACCATGGAACTCAACCGCCAACTGCGCCTGTCACTTAAACTGCAAAGTGCTTTGTTCGTTATCCTGTTTCTGATGATGATCGGTTTGCTGGCGTTTCTCAGCCACCGTTATACGTATGTGTCTGACTGGTCGGCCAACCAGCGTAACACCTTAAGCGAAGCCAGTCGGCAATTGCTTACGGCGCTCGATGAAATGCCGGTGATTACCGTATACGCCACCGAAAATGACCAGATACGTCAACCCATCGATGAACTTTTACAACGTTACCGGCGCGCTCAGCCGGATATCGCTGTCCGTTACGTCAACCCGGAACTGGAACCTGACCAGACACGGGAACGGGGTATTACATCAAATGGCGAATTGATTATTTCACTTGCCGGCCGGCAACAAATTGTCAGTCAACCTTCAGAACAAAACATCACTAACGCCATTCAACAACTGGCGCGCACCGGTGACCGGTGGCTGTTGTTTATTGAAGGCCATGGCGAACGGAAAATCGAAGGTGCCGCCAACCACGACCTGGGCCAATGGGGCAAACAACTGCAGGCCAGGGGCATCAATGTTCGCCGTTACAACCTGACCGACAGCCCGATCATCCCGGATAACACCGCGGCCATCGTCATCGCCAGTCCACAACTGGATTATCTGCCCGGTGAAATCAATATGATCCGCGATTACATCAAGCAAGGCGGTAATTTGTTGTGGTTGGCGGAGCCGGGCTCGATACATCAACTGGACCCGGTGGCCGAACAGTTAGCGTTAGCGTTTAAGCCGGGCACGATTGTCGATCCCGATGTCCAGGCAATGGGAATTAACGATCCGCGCTTCGCTGTGGTATCCCAATACCCGCAACAAACCATCACCAGGGATTTTAATGCCATTACCCTGTTCCCGAAGGCGCGCGCGCTCGATCTTGCACAAACGGACCAATGGCAACGCTCGGTGATTTTACAATCGTCTGCCCGTAGTTGGTCAGAAACCGGGGAACTGGCAGGGCGTATCAACATGGATCCGCAACAGGATATCCCGGGGCCCCTGGTGTTTGGCGTGGCGCAAACCCGCAACCTCGAAACCACCGGTCAAACGCAAGACACTGACAACGGCTTGACCGTGTCCCGGGAACAACGTGTGATCGTCATCGGAGACGGTGACTTCCTGTCGAATACCTACCTGGGTAACGGCGGCAATCTGAAGCTGGGACTTAACATGGTCAACTGGCTATCCGACGACGAACGTTTTATGAATATTCCTCTCAAAACCACGCCGGATCTTAACATTCAGCTAACAACGACCAGCAAAGGAGTCATCGCCATTGGATTTTTTCTGCTGATCCCTTTATTGCTGGCAGGCAGCGGGACCGCCATCTGGTTGCGGCGGCGTAAACGTTAGCATTCGTTCTGTCATGAAAAAACCGCTGCTCGTTAACTTACTATTACTGATTGCTATTGTTGTGCTGGCGCTGATTATCTGGCTTGAGCCGTTTTCGGAGTCTCATACAACAATTCCCCTGACCCGGAAAAACCCGGACACCATCAAGACCATTCGGCTAACCGTCCAGGACCAGAGCCAATGGGCGCTGGAACGGATCCGCGAGCCGAAAACCGGGGAAGTGACCTGGTATTTACAGGAACCGGTGGCGATGCCGGCTGATTCGGAGAAAGTTTCGGCGTTATTAGGCCTGTTAAATACTAACAGTTTCCGCCAATATCAGATAAAATCAGAAAATCTGGCAAAACTGGGTCTACAGCCTCCAGGATGGGAAATTCACCTGGACGACACGGTGATCGAATTTGGCAAAACGGAACCCATTGACCAGAAGCGGTTTGTACTGGTGAACAACACCGTACATCTTATCAATGACCAATTCAGCCAATACCGATTCGGATCACCACTTATGCTTGCTAATCTTGATATTTTACCCGTCGATAAATCCGTTAGAGAACTGCATTTGCCGGACAAAGTCATCAAAAAAGTTGATGGTCAATGGCAGTCAACACCCTCCATGGACACCATGACCCAAACCCGTTACAAGGAACTGATCGACCAATGGCGCTACGCCCAGGCGGTCCGCGTGGCAATGGCGGATGAAACCAACAAGCGCCGCTTTAATAACGACAAAAAATCAGTGACGGTCTACCTTGAGCAGGCCGCGCAACCGGTTCACTTTACTATTGAACGCAACGAAAACGACTTCATCGTCACCAACGAGGACTGGGGGGTTCGTTACTATCTCAGTCATACCGCCGGCGAAAAACTGCTGCAGCTCAAATCATCGACCCGGCAATAGCAGCACGTTCACCCACGTCAGCAATGCCAGAATTACCGGAAGTTGAAACCACCCGCCGCGGTATTTCACCACATATCATTGGTCAAGAGATTAAAAATGTCATCGTACGCCAGCGGCAGTTACGCTGGCCTATCCCGGGTGATTTATCCGAGCATCTTATTGGCCAGGCCATTCATTCGGTAGAACGACGCGCCAAATACCTGCTGCTGGATACCGGCAACGGCACGTTGGTGATTCATCTGGGTATGTCAGGCAGCCTGCGGATATTACCCGCTGATGTCGCTCCCGAGAAACATGACCACTTCGATATCGTGTTTGCCAATGAGACGTTGCTGAGGTTGCGGGATCCCCGCCGGTTCGGCGCGGTATTGTGGTGCCATTATCCGGCGGTGCAGCACAAACTGTTAACGGATTTGGGTGTTGAGCCGCTGTCAAAAGATTTCACCGGTGATTATCTTTATCGACGGGCGCGCAAACGCAAACTGGCAATTAAACAATTGATCATGGATAGTCACATCGTGGTGGGAATTGGCAACATCTACGCCAATGAGGCATTGTTTCTGGCGGGAATCAGGCCCTCAACACAGGCTCATCGCATTTCCCGGGTACGCATGGATAATCTGGTAACAGCGTGCAAAAAAGTTTTAACGCGAGCCATTAAAAGCGGCGGTACCAGTTTTCGCGACTTCACGCGCAGCGATGGTAGACCGGGTTACTTTAAACAGAAATTGCATGTTTATGGCCGCGGGCAACAACCCTGCACGATCTGTGGCACTGCCATTAAACTGATCCGGCAACAACAACGCGCCACGTATTACTGCCCTACCTGCCAACAACGTTAACCCCGTTTCTGACCAATCACCCCGCCTTCGATGGCGGGGTGATTGGCATTGCTTACGAATAACGTAACGATTACGTAAGTGCTATTACGAACTTACTGGTGTTACGTCTTTTGCAGACCAACCTTTTGGGCCGGCTACCGGTTCGTAGGTAACGGATTGCCCCTCCTCTAATGTTTTAAACCCGGTACCGTTGATTGCAGAGTAGTGAACAAAGACATCTTCAGTGCCATCCTGAGGCGCTATAAAACCAAATCCCTTGGCTTCATTAAACCATTTGACTTTACCTTCAGCCATGGAACTTACCCCCGATTTTAGTACTATTTTTTCTACCGCATTATTTAAGTTTTGTAGGCTAATGAGCACTGTAATCAGTATGTTATCTTTATAGATTTTATATGTGCAGCAAACTAACGAAATGACTGGAAAAAATCCTGCAGGACTTCCGGTGTGATTAACGTCTATTACCGCAGCTTTCGTAGTATAGTATTTATTCTGTAAAGATGCTATAACGAACAAGAAACAAACAGTGTAAAAATATTAAAATTTCGCTATAGGGGTATGCAATTTATTTAAGTCGCTTAACATGTTGATCAGTAAATATTTTTAGTTTACTGCGGCAATCGCGCTTATTTTTCCCTTTTCCCGGCAAGCAAGTGCGTGGTTAGCTAACAACACGACGAGTTTTCGTCACCATTCATTTGTTATTTTGTAACCGGCTTAACTGTTCGGCTCAGTATCCGCGTGATCAAAGATGCTGAAAACAGGGTGCCTTTTTCTCGATGAACAGGCGATAAAGAATCTGCACGGTTAATACCACCATCAACCCCCATTCCAGTTTCATCAACGCATAGTAATCATTAATGGTTTTTGGATCGGGATACTCTTCGATTTGATTCATCATGTCATTAACTGCTTCAACATTAAATACACCACTTTGTTTCAACGCTGTTTCCGAAAAGTATCGCTGCAATTCACCCAGTCTTTCTTTGGTGAAGAACCATTCTCGTATGGGTGTGTAGAAGGCGCGTTTTTTATATTGCTGAGGATGCTCCGGCAAGTGAGGCATCATGATTTTGCGTAACATATATTTTTCATCCATGCCGTTCAGTTTTAGCCAGGGTGGCATTTGCGCCGCAAGTTCCACCAATGGGTGATCCATGAACGGTACTCTTGCCTCCACGCTATGCGCCATACTCAACCGGTCACTTTTCCATAGGATCCAGCCTGGTAACCGGGTTTTGGTTTCAATGTATAGCGATTGATTCAACGGATGACGGTCACTTAAGGCCGGTCTCATGCGCTGCACCAGGTCATCCATTTGGCTGTTGTTTTCCCACTGTCGCTTTGCATCATCGGTTAGCAGGTCGGCGGCAACATCGTCGAGGACATGCCAGTAATCATGCCACGCCGGATAACATCCGTAACGCTCGATCGTTTTCATTTGCCGGTCCGCTTCGTGCAGGTGTAACAACATACGCATATGTTCATCGGCAAAATTATCGGTGAAATGCTTCATATAAAACGTTTCGCGTTCTTCGGGTGATGCTTTTTCGTTTCCCCAGACACGAATCATGTCCTGGCGATAACAATCGTAGCCACCGAAAATTTCATCTGCACCATCGCCGGTATAAACCACTTTATAGTGTTTATCACGTACCAGTTCCGATAACATAAAGTGTGGAATATCCACCGCCACCCGTTGCGGTTGCTCCAACGAATAGATGGCGTCCTCAAGGATATGCAAAAATCCCTCGGGCTTATCATCATCAAGCAACAGCTCAGTATTGGGAACTTTAATGTGATTTGCTATTTCCCTTGATATCGCCGATTCATCGTTAGCCTGGTTGGAAAAAGCGATGGTGAAACTCAATACGTCGTTCTGGTAATGCTTGTTCAACAAATAGGTGGTCGTTGCTGAATCAATACCGCCGGATAAATAAGCACCCAACGGCACCTCACCAATCATATGAGAGACTACCGCGTCATCGAGAGCACCCTCGAAGCGGCGCTGCCAACTGTCTTCCGATAATGATTCATATTGATCGTCCTCGGGAAATTCGAGATCCCAGTAGCGCTCGAGCACCGGCTCGCCACCGGGCTCAATGGTCATAAAAAATCCCGGCTCAAGTTCATAAATATTTTCAAAGGGTGTGTGGGGTGCAACGGAAAACTGATATTTAAAGTAATTCACAATTGAAGCAATATTTAACTCCGGCTCTACTAAACCGCTGGCGAAGATGGCTTTCATTTCCGACGCGCCAATTAATTTATTGTCCGTCCAGCTATAGTAAAGCGGTTTAATTCCCAGTCTGTCACGTGCCACAAATAACCGGCCCGTTTCATCGTCATGAAGCGCAAAACTGAACATACCACGCATCCTGGTTAAACAGGACTCGCCAAGATGTATGTAAAGGTATAACACCACCTCAGTATCTGAATGAGTCCGGAATTGCACGCCACGCTTTTCAAGTTGTTTCTTTAATTGCGTATAATTATATAGTTCTCCGTTGTAGATGATGGTGTAACGCTTGTCAGCCGAGATCATTGGTTGATGACCGCCTTTAATGTCGACGATACTCAGTCTCGCATGGCCAAGCAAAGCGTGGCGCTTGCGTGCCGTTTGATGGGCATCGGGACCACGATGGGCAATGGCTTCCACCATGGAAGTAATCGCACCGTTGGTTGGCGTTGGCTGCAGGCTGTCGAAGATAAAGCTGATACCACACATTGAGAATTCCACCCTCTACAAAGATATAGAACGATAACGCAATTGGCGGCGTGGCGGAAGTGGATAGAAGATTTTATGGCGGGGCGGTTGCGTGCGCTGGAATAAAGAACGATGAAATAGCGGCGCATAAGGCGAGGTAGTTGCTTACGAAACAGCTCCATCTTTTGGCAGATGTACAGTCCATCGCAGTAAACCGGCTAAGCTTGATGATAGCGATCGTTAACGCGGCCCTGAATTTTCCCGTAACATACGGGTACGGCTTTAAAAACCGGAAGATAGTTTGCTTTGCCTGGGGGAGTTGTAATAACTGTTATATAACTTACTGGTCAGTTCACCAATGGCGTCGAACTGGCCATTCACGATACTGTTCTGGATTTTCGCCGCGATTTCCGAGATTTCCGGATAGCCGAAACTGGTACCCAACCCCTTTAGTTTGTGAACCTGGCTGCGCAGCTCCTGCCAGTTTTCCGCTTTCAGTGCCGATTGAATGTCTTCAAGCTTCATCGGCAATTCCTGCTCAAATTGTTTCAGCAAAGCCTGGAATTCAGGATCCTCGTCCAGGGTGGCAACTGAATTATCCTTATCGCCCGGTACAGGCTGCTGAGCACTTATCGACACCGGTTTCAGATACCGCTTCAAAACATCGTTAAACCGATTAATGTCGACGGGCTTGGTGAGATAATCGTCCACGCCGGCCAGTGTGGATTGTTCCCGGTCTTCTTTCAGAGCGTTGGCTGTCAGTGCAACAATGGGCCTGTGGTAACCTGAACCCCGTAGTTTAACGGTCGCTTCAACGCCACCCATCACCGGCATCTGTGTGTCCATAAGAATCAAATCGAACTCTTCTGTCAATGCCTTGTTTAAAGCCTTTTTTCCATTATCGACAACGATCGCGGTGGCACCGGCGCGTTGAATATACATGGAAATGAGTTTCTGATTATCAGGAGTATCTTCCGCCAGCAACACCTTGCCGAGTAACGATCCCGGTTGCAACGGCATCTCCAGACGTGGCTGCGGTTTTTGTTCATCACCGAATTCATTAATCCAATGTTCTTCCGGCACTTCACCAGGATCAATGGTAAATTGAAACCGGCTTCCAATACCTTTGCGGCTCTGGCAATTGATATCGCCACCCAGGCTGGTCACCAGTTCCCTGCAAATACATAGACCGAGCCCGGTTCCGCCATATCGTCGGGTATTGGAGCTGTCGGCCTGGGAAAACGGAGTAAAAAGCCGCTCCAGCTCTGCTTTTGACATACCCACACCGGTATCAATCACCTCAAATTGCAATAAACCGCGAGGTTGCACAAAGGACACCTTGATTTCAATATTGCCGTCGTTGGTAAACTTGATAGCGTTGCTACACAGATTCAGCAATACCTGTTTTAGACGGGTTGCATCGGTAACAAAATATCCCGGCAGCGGAAAATCATACTTAACTCGAAATCGTAAGCCTTTTTCTTCGGCGTAAGGCCGCATGAGAAAGTCCACATCGCTGATGATCTCAACAAGGGACACGTCATTCTTTTCAATAACCAGTTGGCCGGCTTCGATCTTTGACATGTCCAGGATATCGTTGATGATTTGTTGTAAATGATTACCAGCACGAATAATACTTTCAATGTGCTGCCTGGATTCTTCCCGGGATATAGAATCGTCTTTGAGCAGCGTGGAAAAACCGAGCAGCGCGGTAAGCGGTGTCCGGATCTCATGGCTCATATTCGCAAGGAAAGCACTTTTAGCACTACTGGCAGACTCCGCCACTTTAACAGCCAAAGAAAGCTCATCCTGCTTGTTTTGCAGTTTATCCAGCATACGGTTAAAAAATTCCGTTAACTGGCCAAATTCATCCTCCCGGTCATTACCAAGCCGCGAAGACATATCGCCATCGGAAACGGATTTGGTAGCGCTAAGGAGTTTGGTGATAGGTTTGGTAACAATCAGATGAATCAATCCCGCCAGCAATAAACCAAAGGCAAATAAGATGGAGCCATACTTTACCAGCATGTCTTTGCGTTCATCTTTAATGATACGGGGATAGGGTTGATGATAAAGCTTGAGTTCTGCAATTAAGGCATCACCGGACTGGAGTTTATTGGCATAGGGAATACGTCGTACAACGGTTTCCAGTTTACCCTTTTGTGCTACGGGTTGTCCCACATGCACATCGCGCAGGCCAACTTTTATATCACCGGCGACAAAGTGCATGCCTGCCATGGCATCTTCGATAACCCGCTGCAACTCCAACGGTTGCCCTCCCTCCAGTTCCAGCAAATATCGACCGACTGCAAAGGCTACCCGATCGGCGTCTGCGGCCATGGTATCGGGCAACTGATTGGCAAACCGGTTTTGGACCACCGTTGCGCTAATCAGACCAATCGTAATCAACACCCAGAAAACCGGCGCAGTCACCTTTACCGCGATGCTGCTACCCCAGTTTTTATGCCAGTCAGAATGCGGCGATTGATGACGTTTGATGCTCATTGATAGGATCTATTTGTTATCTCAAACCGGCTGCCTGAAACATCATGACCATGGGACAAATATTAGTGATGCCCGCCAATAATAACATTGCCGCTACGAACCAGGGCAGGAACCAGAGGATTTCCGGGTACAGAACGATTGCCAGCGTTAACAACACGATTACCACAACTCTTAACATCCTTTCCGAATCAATCCGCAGGACAAGGTGATTGTAGCCGCGACCGAAATCCACGCTACCCGCGCCGAATCTTGCCCGGCTGATCAATAAAGGTATTCTAAAATTGGTAATCGCTTCCAACGCCACGACGATCAGAAAAACATGCAGCATTGCATTGCTTTCAACATATAGGCCTGTCAGTAAGTAAACGCCCTGCAGGGCTCGATACCATCGTTCGGTCATTTAAGAAGAGCTATCCTGTTACACCATCAACATAGAACTGTCGGCAAAATTAAAAAAAAGCAGCGAACTGTCAAAAATTCTCGGTTAGCCACTGACCATCGAAAATATTCCGCTCATTCAGTACTGATATCGGCTCTGCATATGCATCCTTTATTAGAGGCAGCCCAAAAAAGCACTTGAAAATATTACAAAAAATCGGGGAACCAGGTGGAAATTCTGCTGCAGAGCTTAACTAAACAGGGCCGAAATCAATATATTTATCAATTTGAGCGCAGCAATATCACCAAATAAGATTGCCGAAAACACACACCTGATATAGGTTTTGATTCAGCGATTAGAAATACTTATGGATCGTTTCTGTCTTTCCCGGGGTCCTTCGTATATGGTGAATAGTATAAACCCTGTATCGGGAGCCGAAGAGGAGGTTGTCATGACGGATAAATACCAGGTTCTACCTCACTATATTGTGGAACACGGCGCCAAAGTTAGCCAACGAATGGTCAACCGGGCAACCCACGTATCACTGGGCGATTCCGCACTCGTAATAATGACGGATTTGCAGGAAACCGCGCCCTTCAGTATTGAACCCACTGCCAGTATCGATGCCACGAACGAGAAAATGATCGCCTGTGGCGTTCGCCTGTTATTCGTCACGGATATTGACGATAACTTGCTGGGTATCGTGACTTACTCCGATTTAAGGGGCGAAAAACCGGTGCAGTACATAAAAGAACACGGCGGCAACCGGGAAGACATCATGGCGCGGGATATCATGACACCGAAAGACAACCTGAGTGCCTTACGGTTCGCCGATGTATCCAGGGCGAGCGTTGGTGACATCATCCAAACCATGAGTGAGTTAGGCCGGCAACACACATTGGTAATGGAAACCACTGAACAAGGTGAATCCGTGATCCGCGGCATTTTTTCAACCAGCCAGATTTGCCGCCAGGTGGGTGTCTCATTTGAGCCGGCGTTGCGTGCCAAT
>JASFMT010000096.1:0-10143 GCA_050117455.1 Gammaproteobacteria bacterium
GGGCATGGCCATTTTCCACCAGCATATCGTTGATATTAGTCCATTCATTGGGCAAGGTTTCCAGCCAGATTTCACCCAGGTACCGACCGTACTTGCCTTTAGAGTCCTTGAGGGTTTCAATGAGAATTTCCTTGCCATCGATTTGTTCGCGCAGAAAATCCCGCGCCAGCAAACCTTGCTCACGTTCCTCGCCACGTAGTTCCGGCGTGTTGATGCGCGCCAGGCGGATCTTTTCGTCATGGGCCCAGGCATGCAGTCCCAGGTCGATGTTTACAGTGCAGGTATCACCGTCATATACATAGGTGACTTGTGCGCGATAAAAATAAAGATGAGGTTTCATAACGTTTCCTTGTAAATGTTCATGGTCAGTTGTCATGGCTGTTACGGATGTTCACGTTACAGCATGTAACAACGCTGGTTACTGGATAGCTACACGAATCCATCCGTACAACGACACCAATATTTAGGTGGCAGCGACGCCAATTGTCGTAAATCCGCTATTTTTAGCATAGTTCAAATGCGCCACAATCTTTCACTAACCACAACAACGAGTTGGAAAAACAAAGACCAGTCTGCACGTATGTTGACCAACCTGTTTTCAGCATGCTGCCGTATCTTTATAATGGCGGCCAGCTGAGGTACGGCAACGGTGTTGCTTTCAGCAGGCGCGACTTGGTAATCACACACATTCCGGGAGACAACATTATGGTCAGTTTAGAGACACCAATATGTGAATTTGGTAAAGATGCTGTGGACTTTACGTTGCCCGGTGTCGATGGGCGGTCATGGTCCCTGCAGGACTGCAAGGGAGAAAACGGCCTGCTGGTGATGTTTATTTGCAACCATTGCCCCTATGTGAAAGCGGTGCGCGAGCGCATCGTCCGCGATACCAATGAATTGCTGGAGTACGGCGTCAACAGTGTCGCCATCATGTCCAATGACCCGGCGGTGAACGACGAAGATTCCTTCGAAAACATGAGGAAAGTTGCAGAGCAATACGGCTTTAAATTCCCCTATTTATGGGATGAAACCCAGGAAGTGGCAAAAGCGTATGGCGCCGTGTGCACGCCGGATTTCTTCGGTTACAATGGCGACCTGAAACTGCAGTATCGCGGGCGCCTCGATGAAAGCCGCAAGGACACCGCCCCGGACAGTGTACGCCGTGATCTGTTTGAGGCCATGAAACAGGTGGCCCAGACCGGTAAAGGGCCTGAACAGCAGATCCCCAGCATGGGGTGTTCCATTAAATGGAAGGACGCCGGCGCATAACAATCGTAGAAACGATTATACCGATACACCATCCCGCCAGATTATATTAACTCATTGTATTTGAGAGAAATTATTCTCAGTGTTTGGCTATTGCCCATTGTCCTGCGATGAGAGAAAATACGCGGTTCCACGTCTATTTAGATTTCGCTGAATATAGTCAGGACATAAAAACGTAAAACATATAACTAAAAATATACGACGCGAGGGATGTAGAAGAAACGAATTGTGGGCCTGTCCCCACGGCAGAGGATGTAACTCTTATATATCTGAAAATTCCTGGAATTTTTATTTCTAACAGTTACCAGCGCTTGGAATGTGGTATGGGTAACGGGGCAGGTTAATTGGTTCCAAAACGTGGATTGAAGTGTATTCAGTCGCTCAACCCGGTCACCGTCAAAACAAATAGCGTATGGGCGGCGGTGCATTGACAGTGGGTTGGCCCTGGGGAGGCGGCGCCGACCTTGAGTGCCGGGACCGGGAAACCCGGGGAAATCCCCTCGAACAGGATTTATCAGGTTTTGTCTTTTTAAGTTTAGGTGAGGAGAAATAAATGACATCGCGCAAAGAACTAGCTAACGCGATCCGTGCTTTAAGTATGGATGCGGTTCAAAAAGCGAATTCCGGTCACCCGGGGGCACCCATGGGTATGGCGGACATCGCTGAAGTATTGTGGAACGACCACTTGAAGCACAATCCTTCCAATCCGAAATGGTACGACCGTGACCGGTTCGTACTTTCTAACGGGCACGGTTCCATGCTCATTTATTCCCTGTTGCACCTCACGGGTTACGATTTGCCCATGGAAGAGATCAAGAACTTCCGCCAGTTACATTCCAAAACGCCGGGCCACCCTGAATATGGTTATGCCCCGGGCATTGAAACCACCACCGGCCCGCTGGGGCAAGGTATCACGAATGCCGTCGGTATGGCGCTGGCCGAAAAAGTTTTGGCTGCCCAGTTTAACCGCGACAACCATCATATTATTGACCACTACACTTATGTCTTCCTGGGCGATGGTTGCCTGATGGAAGGTATTTCCCATGAATCCTGTTCGCTGGCCGGTACCCTGGGCCTGGGCAAGTTGATTGCCTTCTGGGATGACAACGGTATTTCCATCGACGGTCACGTCGAAGGCTGGTTTACCGACGATACTCCGAAACGTTTTGAAGCCTATGGCTGGCACGTGATTCGTGACGTGGACGGCCATGACCCCGCGGCTATCGACAAGGCCATTCATGAAGCCAAGTCTGTTAACGATAAACCCACCATGATTTGCACCAAGACTGTTATTGGTTACGGCGCGCCGAACCTGTGCGGCAGTCATGATTGTCACGGTGCGGCACTGGGTGAAGACGAAGTGGCCGCAACCCGTGAAAATCTTGGCTGGAAACATGCGCCGTTTGTGATTCCCGACGAGATTTACCAGGGCTGGGATGCCAAGGCCAAAGGTGCCGAAGCGGAAAATCACTGGAACGACAAGTTTAGCGCTTACAAAGACGCCTATCCGGATCTGGCGAAGGAATTCGAACGCCGCATGGCCGGCAAACTTCCCGATAACTGGGAAGAACATGCCAATAAATTTATCGAAGAGACGATTAGCAAGGCCGAAACCATGGCCACCCGCAAAGCTTCACAAGCGGCGCTTAACGGTTACGGGCCGGTACTGCCGGAATTTCTCGGTGGTTCCGCCGACCTCACCGGTTCCAACAACACCAACTGGAAAGGTTCCAAAACCATTACCAATACCGTGATGGACGGTAACTATATTTCCTATGGTGTACGCGAATTCGGCATGTCCGCCATCATGAACGGCGTGGCGTTGCACGGTGGTTTTATTCCCTACGGTGGCACCTTCCTGATGTTCTCTGAATATGCCCGCAACGCGCTGCGCATGGCGGCCTTAATGAAAGTGCCCACGATCTTTGTTTATACCCATGACTCCATTGGTCTTGGCGAAGACGGCCCCACCCACCAGGCCGTGGAACAAACGGCAACCTTACGGTTAATGCCCAACATGGCGGTGTGGCGTCCCTGCGATACCGTGGAATCGGCGGTCGCGTGGAGAGCAGCCATTGAACGAAAGGATGGTCCCTCCAGTTTGATCTTTACCCGCCAGGGTTTGAATTTTCAGGAACGCACGCCCGAGCAGGTGGCGGCCATCAGCCGTGGTGGCTACATCATCAAGGACTGCGGGTGCGATAATCCCGACGCCATACTTATTGCCACCGGCTCTGAAGTGCAGCTGGCCATTGAAGCGGCCGCTTCCCTGGAAACCAAGGGCAAGAAGGTTCGCGTGGTTTCCATGCCATGCACCGAAGTTTTTGATGCACAGGACGAGTCTTACCGCGAATCGGTGCTGCCATCCAGCGTCCGCGCCCGAGTGGCGGTGGAAGCCGGCGTTACCGATTACTGGCGCAAGTACGTGGGTCTTGACGGCAATGTGGTTGGACTGGACCGCTTTGGTGAGTCGGCACCTGCCAAAGCATTGTTCGAACATTTTGGATTTACACCGGAAAATGTTGTTAAGGCCGTGGAAGAGCTGCTGTAACCTGGCTTCCTATAACAATAACTGGCACGCCAACATTTTTCGTGACGTATTGAAGGGTTTTTTAGTTAACATTTGGAGAGAAACATTATGGCTATAAAAGTCGGTATTAATGGTTTCGGCCGCATCGGCCGAATGGTATTCCGTGCCGTGACGCAGGAATTTAATGATATTGAAATCGTTGGTATCAATGACCTGCTGGAGCCGGACTACCTTGCCTATATGCTGAAGTACGATTCGGTGCACGGCAATTTCAAAGGTGATATTGCCGTTGATGGCAACACCCTGGTGGTTAATGGCAAGAGCATCCGCCTGACCGCGGAAAAAGATCCCGCAAGTTTGAAATGGGACCAGGTGGGTGCGGACCTCGTTATTGAGTGTACAGGTTTGTTCCTCACCGAAGAGACCTGCCAGAAGCACATCGATGCAGGCGCCAAGAAAGTCGTGCAAAGTGCGCCTTCCAAAGACAGCACACCGATGTTCGTCTACGGCGTTAACCACACCGACTACGCGGGCCAAACCATTGTATCGGCTGCTTCCTGCACCACCAACTGCCTGGCACCCATTGCCAAGGTATTACACGACAACTGGGGTATTAAGCGTGGTTTGATGACGACCGTTCACGCTGCGACTGCCACGCAAAAAACCGTTGACGGCCCTTCCATGAAAGACTGGCGCGGCGGCCGCGGTATCCTGGAAAACATCATTCCTTCTTCAACCGGCGCTGCAAAAGCCGTTGGCAAGGTGATGCCTGATTTGAACGGTAAGCTGACCGGCATGGCATTCCGGGTGCCGACCTCAGACGTATCTGTCGTCGACCTGACGTGTGAGCTTGAAAAAGATGCCAAGTACGATGACATTTGCGCTGCCATGAAGAAAGCTTCCGAAAGCGGTGACATCAGCAAAACCCTGGCTTACACCGATGAGAAAGTGGTATCCACCGATTTTCGTGGCTGTGGTTATTCATCCATTTTCGATGCGGGTGCCGGTATTGCGCTGGACGGCACTTTCGTCAAGCTGGTGGCCTGGTATGACAACGAGTACGGCTATACCTGCAACATGTTGCGTTTCGTCGAACACGTTGCCAACAACTAAGTTATAACCGGATGTGGTAATCCGCGAGGCAAAGCCCAACCTGGCGACAGGTTGGGCTTTAGTCCTGCAAGGCATGATCTTTATCGAGGCCTTCGAAATTGCGCCATCCGGCATCAAAGAATTGTTTGTTAAGTTGATGTCATCGATTTACCAAACAGTTTTTATTATTTGAATCTTTCAGGAGTTGCATATGTCATTTAAGAAACTGACAGACATGGACCTTGCGGGCAAGCGGGTGCTGATACGCGCTGACCTTAACGTGCCGGTAAAAGACGGCAAGGTGACATCGGATGCGCGCATTAGCGCATCAATGCCGACCATTGAGCATTGCGCCAGGGCCGGGGCCGCCGTCATGGTCATGTCCCATCGTGGCCGGCCCGAAGAAGGAAAGGTGGATGACGAAAATTCCATGCAACCCATCGCCGAAGACATGTCGGCCAAGCTTGGTAAGGAAGTCCGTTTGATTAAGGATTACCTGGACAATGTGCCCGAAGTCGCCAACGGTGAAGTGGTCCTGCTGGAAAACGTCCGCTTTAACGAAGGCGAGAAGAAAGATGATGAAACGCTCGCGAAAAAATACGCGGCCCTGTGTGACATTTTTGTCATGGATGCGTTTGGTACCGCCCACCGGGCGCAGGCCTCAACCCACGGCGCCGGCAAGTTTGCACCAGCCGCTTGTGCCGGTTTGTTGTTAGCGGAAGAACTGGACGCTCTTGCGAAGGCTTTGGCCAAGCCTGCCCGTCCCATGGTGGCCATTGTGGGTGGTTCAAAGGTTTCCACCAAACTGACGGTACTGGAAGCATTGTCAGAGAAAGTCGACCAGTTAGTCGTCGGTGGTGGTATTGCCAACACGTTCTTAAAAGCCGCCGGCTACCCGGTTGGGAAATCACTCTGTGAAAATGACCTGATTGATACTGCGAAAGCGTTGATGGAAAAAATGAACGAACGCGGTGCCAGTATTCCCATCGCCACCGATGTTGTTGTCGGCAAGAACTTTTCCGAAGACGAGCCCGCCGTTTTGAAGAAAGCGGAGGAAGTCGCGGAAGATGACATGATTTTTGATATCGGCCCTGACAGCGCCAGGGTGCTGGAAGATATCATTGCCAAGGCCGGTACCATTGTCTGGAATGGTCCGGTAGGTGTATTTGAGTTTGACCAGTTCGGCGAAGGCACCAAAACCATTTCCATGGCTATTGCCAATTCACCCGGCTTCAGTCTGGCCGGTGGTGGCGATACCATCGCCGCGATTCAAAAATATGATATCTATGACAAGGTATCTTATATATCTACAGCCGGCGGTGCGTTCCTGGAATACCTGGAAGGGAAAACCCTGCCCGCGGTTGCCATGTTGGAGGCTCGCGCCAAAGACTGAGCGTTTGTCCCCATGCAAAGAATTGGAGTATCACTTTGTTAAGAAGAACGAAAATCGTTGCAACCCTGGGTCCGGCAACGGACGATCCCAAAGTCCTGGACCGATTGATCGAAGCGGGTGCGGATGTTGTCCGCCTGAATTTTTCCCACGGCACTCACGATGAGCACCGTGAAAGGGCCGAGCGGGTGCGCAATCGTGCCCGGGCGCACGGCCGGCAAGTGGGTGTGCTGGCGGATTTACAGGGCCCCAAGATTCGCATTGAAAAGTTTCGCGACGGCAGCATTGAACTGGCCGAAGGCGATGCCTTCATCCTTGACGCGGAGTTGGGCCCCGAAGAGGGTACCAAAGAGCGCATCGGCGTTGCTTACAAGAATTTGCCCAACGATGTTGAGCGCGGCAATACATTGCTGCTGGATGATGGCCGCATTGAGCTTTGGGTTGATGAAGTCAACGGCGCCGAAATCAAGTGCCGGGTGGTTACCGGTGGCGTGTTGTCGGATCGCAAAGGCATCAATCGCATGGGAGGCGGCTTATCCGCGCCATCGCTAACCGATAAAGACCGGGAAGATATTAAAATTGCCGCGGAAATTCAGGCTGATTACGTCGCCGTTTCCTTTCCGCGCTGTGCCAATGATATCAACGAAGCCCGTGAACTGTTACACCAGGCCGGTGGTGTCGGTGGCATCATTGCAAAGATTGAGCGGACCGAAGCCCTGGAAGCAATCGACGAAATCATAGGCGCTTCGGATGTGGTGATGATTGCCCGTGGCGACCTGGGCGTGGAAATTGGTGATGCGGCTTTGCCGCCGGTACAAAAGAACATTATCCGCCTGTCGCGTGAAATGAACCGCGTGGTGATTACCGCCACCCAGATGATGGATTCCATGATCCATAGCCAGATTCCAACCCGGGCCGAAGTTTTCGACGTGGCCAACTCCGTGTTTGACGGTACCGATGCAGTGATGCTGTCGGCGGAAACCGCCTCCGGTGATTACCCCGATAAAGCAGTGACCGCTATGGACCGCATTTGCCGCGAAGCGGAAAAACAACCCATGACACTGAAATCCGACCACCGGATCAATACCGTGTTTGGCCGGGTGGATGAGGCCATTGCCATGGCCGCCATGTATACCGGTAATCACCTGGGGGTCAAGGCGATTGCCGCGCTGACCGAATCCGGTTCAACACCACTATGGATGTCCCGGATCAGTTCCGGCATACCTATTTACGCTCTTACCCGTCACGTTAAAACCCGCCGTAAAGTCACCTTGTATCGTGGGGTTTATCCACTGAGTTTTGATATTACCCAGAAGGATCATCCAGCTGTGAATAAGGAAGTCGTGGATGAACTGAAACGCAGGGGTGTTGTTCGGGACGGTGATCTGGTTATCATTACCAAAGGCGATTTGATGGGTATCATGGGCGGTACCAATGCCATGAAAATTATCCGTGTTGGTTCGGAGGTTATCCCGGGCGAACAATAGGTTTGAAGCGACCCGCTTAGGGCAATAACAATGATTTACCTATAAAAATGGCCTTACGCGAACGAGACAAATTAACTCGAATTGAAGGGCCGTTAACAACGATTTTTTATTAGACTAACGTACTAACAGGTATTATTTTTAAATCAACTTTGTAATCAATGGGAGGCCGACAATGGCACTAATTAGTTTACGCCAATTACTGGATTACGCGGCAGAGAATAGCTTCGGCATGCCGGCGTTTAACGTTAATAATATGGAACAGGTTCACGCCATCATGCAGGCGGCGGACGAAACCGACAGCCCGGTGCTGATGCAGGGTTCTGCAGGTGCCCGTAAATACGCAGGTGAACCTTTCCTTCGTCATTTGATTACCGCGGCCACCGAAATGTATCCCCATATTCCCATCGTCATGCACCAGGACCATGGTTCCGAACCCGCGGTATGTTTGCGTTCCATTCAATCCGGGTTTACCTCCGTCATGATGGATGGTTCCTTGATGCCGGATATGAAGACACCCTCCAGTTATGATTACAACGTCCAGGTTACCGCCGAAGTGGTGAAAATGGCGCACGCCGGCGGCGTGTCCGTCGAAGGTGAGCTGGGTTGCCTGGGTTCTCTGGAAACCGGCATGGCCGGTGAAGAAGACGGCTCCGGTGCGGAAGGTAAACTGTCCCACGACCAGTTGCTGACCGACCCTGAAGAAGCGGCTGACTTTGTTGCCAAGACCGGCGTTGACGCACTGGCAATTGCCATCGGTACCAGCCATGGCGCTTACAAGTTTACCCGTCCGCCCACGGGTGACATCCTGGCCATTGAGCGCATCAAGGAAATCAATGCCAAGATTCCAAACACCCACCTGGTCATGCACGGTTCGTCTTCCGTGCCGCAGGACTGGTTAAAGATCATCAACGAATTCGGTGGCGACATGGGTGAAACCTACGGCGTGCCCGTGGAAGAAATTCAGGAAGGGATCAAGCATGGTGTGCGCAAGGTCAATATCGACACCGACCTGCGTATGGCGTCCACCGGTGCTGTTCGCAAGCACCTGGCGGAAAACAAGTCCAACTTCGATCCGCGTAAATTCCTGAAAGCTTCCACCGAAGCCATGAAGGAAATTTGTAAGGCGCGTTACGAAGCCTTTGGTTGCGCCGGGCATGCTTCCAAGATCAAGCCCATTAGCCTGGAAGATATGATCAGTTACTACAAGTAACCGAATCATCCTCGCAATAAAAAAAGGGAGCCATAAGGCTCCCTTTTTTGTTGTCTACCAATAATGATCGTGATACTTAGTTTCTTTCGTATAGCAAATCCCACACGCCGTGCCCCAGCTTGCGGCCACGGGCTTCAAACTTGGTGATGGGGCGGCTGTGAGATGTGTCATCAGCAAGCCTGTTGAATTGCGTATGGCCGGCCATGACTTCCTCCATCCAGTGCGCGTAGTTTTCCCAGTCTGTTGCCAAATGCAAACGCGCGCCGCTTTTTAATTTCGCGGCCAGTAGATTCACAAACGCATCTTGAATCAGCCGGCGTTTGTGATGGCGTTTCTTGGGCCAGGGATCCGGGAAAAAAATATGAATGCCGTCAAGGCTGCGATCGGCGATGGCATTTTCCAGCACTTCTGTCGCATCATGGCAAAATACACGAACGTTATTAATATGTTGTTCATGCAGGGTCGCGAGCAAACTGCCGACGCCCGGGCGGTGCACTTCGATGCCGATATAATTAGTGTCCGGATTTTGTTGCGCCATTTGCGCCAGGGTATCACCCATCCCAAAACCGATTTCCACAATGGTGGGCGCCCGGCGGCCGAACAGCGAAGGGTAATCCAGCGGCCGCTGTGCCAGCGTTAAACCGTAGTCGGAAAACAGCGAATCTAGCGCCGTTTTCTGGCGCTTGCTCATGCGTCCTTCGCGTTTCACAAAGCTGCGAATCTTGCGTTGAAAGGGAGCGGAATTCGCCGGACGTGGTATGTTATCGTCGTGCGACGTGATCATAATCCTGAAAAATTAAGACACAGTTTTTCTAGAAGAACGTACCATCGATGGGCGACGATGCACTGGCGTAACGTTTGCGGGGTATGCGTCCCGCCAGGTACGCTTCCCGGCCCGCTTCAATGGCTTTTTTCATGGCCGATGCCATTAACACCGGCTTCTGGGCGCCGGCGATCGCGGTATTCATTAATACGCCGTCACAGCCCAACTCCATCGCCCGCGCCGCGTCCGAGGCGGTACCAACACCGGCATCCACCAGGATGGGCACATTGGCCTGTTCCACGATGGTCAGGATGTTATAGGGGTTTTGGATACCGAGCCCGGAACCAATGGGCGCCGCGAGTGGCATGACCGCGACACAGCCCAGTTCTTCCAGGCGTTTTGCGA
>JASFMT010000097.1:0-9996 GCA_050117455.1 Gammaproteobacteria bacterium
TCATCAAAACGGGTTGTCACATAAAGGCGACCATTGGCTTCGTCGAGCAACACGCCGCTGGGACCGCCACCACTGACGATAACGTGATTGTTGCCGTTGGGGACAAAAGAGTCGTCTTCCAGTTTGGCGGTATCCAGAATACCGACTTTGTTGGAACCAAACGCAGCAACATATAAGGTTTTACCGTCGCTGCTGACAGCCATTTCCATCGGTTGCGCCAATGCGGCTGCTTTTTCGACGGGGTTGTCATTGCAGCATTCGCTGTAATTGATGTGTTTGTTCAGGTGGCGGGGTTTAACATCGCCATCGATCACGGTAATGCGGCTTTCCGCAAAATGACCCCGAACCGTACTACCAAGACCGCCCGGACCTTCAAAACGCACATGATTCAAGGCTTCGGTGTTACTGACATAGATTTTGCCGTTAACGGGGTTTACCGCCATGTTGAACAACACGGTGCCTACACCGCTGTAGTTGTCGATTTCCACCGGTGTGTCGGCCATGGCATCGATAACGAAAACGTCTTTATCGGGCAGGCTGAATTTCACCTGGTCGTCCCAGATCTTGCCCGTTTCATCGACCCAATGCTCGCCGTTGTATTTAACGATCAAGCTGGTCAACGGCTGTGGCCGGCCACTGGTATCCGTAATGTGGGGTTCGGGGATACCATCACCATTCATGTCCACCATGGTGTCGGCGCCCGGAACACCGCCATTGGCGGTAACGATCATTTCCAGGATGGTGGTGGTCTGGTTACCGGTTTTAAAACCGGCGGCATACACTTTGGTGCCATCCGGTGATACAGCCAGCCCGCGCGGGGTGTCCATAAACAGGGTGATAATATTGATGGGTTCACCGCCCATGGCATCGCCCAGGTTGTTGGCATCGAATACCCAAATATCAGCGCGGCCAATGCCCGGAGTGGTGAAATCCGACAGGGGTACCGGTGAATTTTGACCACGGTGCGCGGTGGTGATAAATGCGCGGGCCTTATTGGGTCCAGCGAACACGATATCGCGCGGTTCGTCACCGACCAATAACGTGTTAACCACACGCATCTGGTTTGTGTTTGTCACATCCACAATGCTGATACTGTCCGATACGTGATTGACCACCCAGACGTTGCCGTTTGGCGCAACACCCACGGCAATCGGTTCGATGCCCACCAGAATGGAGTCTTTGTGAGCAAGGCCATTCTTTTTAATGTCGTAAATTTCAAGACGATTGTCCGGTGTGTTTACCGCATACAGCATTTTGCCATCAGCCGACATGGCCATGGGACGAACCTGACCCGCTTCAAACAGCGTGTAGTTTTCGCCAGCCATTGCGCCGCCCGCGCCAATAGCAGTCGTGAACAATAAAGTAATGATAAGGAAAGTTCGCCGGTATGACGGCAACCCTGAAAATAAGGTACGAGTACCCGCTTCAGCGTTGCTATCACGCCGAATGGTTTTCTTGGATAACATTAGTAGCCCCCTAACGTAGACGTTAAGTTAATTGTTGTGGCTCCGCAGCCGTTTGTACATGGAAATAAAAGACAGGCAAGCAACACAGGTGGAGTTTTTAACGCCCAATGCAGGTATTGGTCGCCTATACAGTTAGTGATAATAAGTTATCATCCGGATTACGTAATTCAAAATAACAATACTACGTAAATCGGAAAGCCCTTATCACAGAAACGGACAATCTAAGGGGCGGTTTAAGCGGTATGTTATGGGAGAACTACAGTGGTATCTGTCTGATAAATAAGTGGAATAAAGATTCCGCTTATAGCGCTTAGTTGCTTAACTGAATCTTAATAAACTTTAATTTATGTCTATATGCTACTTACTCTGTTGTTACTTATTCCATGTAGGCCGAATTCTATAAAATCGCGGCTGAATGGGTACTGAATAAGTTCGTTATATGTAAAGATCAAGCGGATTGATTGTGAGGGTTAATCGATGATTCGATGAATCAGATAAACGTTTGTGGCGGTTTATTTATTTTTTATGGCGGCGGGTTTCGTCAATTAATTGTTTCAACCATTGCATGTAGGGTGTGCCGCCGGTGCCGATTTGATCCCGAGACGGCAAATTGATGTATTCGTTCGCCCAGTGGTAGTGTACTTCGCGGAATGTGGCCATGGCATCCAGGATGTTGTTAAAGGAATCCCTGTCGGCCATGGACTTGAAGTCAGGTAGTTGTTCCACGTGTGCGATGTATTCCCGGTGTGGTTTCGGCATATAGGTGCGCATATCCTGTAAATGATTGGTCAGCGACGTGGGTTCATGGGGTATCTTCATGAAAGCGACCAGGGTCGGCATGATGCTGCTTTGCGCGCCGGTTTCACCGCGCTGGTTCATGGGTTTAATGTCAATACCCTGGTAAACCACATCCTGGAAAAAACGGATATAGGGGCGGAAGGTTTTAAAATATAAACCGGGGTCCATTTTTTCCGGGATTCTTCGCAATACTTTTACCTGTCGCCACACCGATTCTGCGATCAGATGTAACGCGTCGTTTAGTTGTTCGGTGTTGTCATTGTTAATAGCCTGTTCCGCCTGGCTGATTGCGTTAACAATATTCGCGGCAATGTGTTCAATCTCCACATGGACCAGAATGAACCAGTGTTCATCATAAAGATGAACAAAATTCTGGACGGTATCGATATTGCTCAGGGCAACCGGGCCATCTGCGCGAAACCGCTTCCAGTTGTAAAGGGCATAACCGTCGTAACTGAGTATCGGTGGCCGGTCCAGCAACCGGCAGGCATTAACCAGTGGCGCCGCGATGTTATTGGGCAGCAGGGTAGCGCGATCTTCACTGGTCTGGTTCACATAGGCGGATGCCAGAAATCCCAGCCGCACATAATATAAGTGCAAATATGAAAGATACTCGGTGGTGTCCCAATGTGTCGGCCATGGCGGAATTGTAAGTTCCTTGGCGTATTGTCGGAAACTGCGGTCTTCCAGCAGGCTCGGAAGGTCGGTTCCCAGTTGGTCCAGAAACGTTAATTCAGAATCCCGCGGAAAGGCGGTTGCGGGATCCTGTTCCGGTAAAAACCCTCTTGTCAAAGGTGATATAGCAGCGTTCATATGTAACCCATCTTCAGCAGGTAGGAGTGTGGATCTCTGGAAAGGTATACTGCAAAATCTCCGCCATAATTCAGCGCCACAGATATCCGAGAACTCATTATGTTAGATAGACAAAATCAATGGCAGTTGCAGAGAATGGGTAACATGCTGACGGGAATATCAGCATATATTTAGCGCGGCGCGTTGTTTTTGGTTCTTCAGGAGTCAGGAGAATTTGTTATTATAGAGATCGTCAACGACGATACAATCTACTAATAAAGGTTAATGCCAGGGACCAGGGCATTAGCTGATCGGGGGTCAAATCAATGAATATTCCTGTCGCGCAAAGGGCGTCTTTGTGGTTTCAAGGGTGCCTGTTGATCGTGGTTTTGCTGTTCAGTACTTCAAGTTATGCCATTCCGGTGACCATAAATTTTGTTGGTGCTAACTGGACCAACGTGGAAGGCGGTGGCGATACGGTTGGCTTTTATGATACCGACGGAATTGCCGGTAACGAGGAAGTCCGCTGGGGTATACCCGCAACCAATGCAGGGCAAAGTGGTTACCGGTTTGACAGCGCGGCACCACCGGCGTTTACGGTGGAAACCGGCGATGTGTTTACCCTGGGCGATTTTACCCATACCAATCAACCGGTGTTTGAATCTATTACCAGTGCCCAACTGGATATTTCGGCGAACCTGATGATTGCTGGTTCAATGCTGGGTGAAGGACCGTTTACCTTTTCGTTCCTGCATGAAGAAACCACCAATGACTGTGAGCCGCAACCCGATTGCGCCAATGACGTCGTCTCTTTTACCAACCTGGTGTCGTCGGATTCGTTTTTCGTGGATGGGGTTGGCTATACCCTGGAGCTGATGGGTTTTTCCGTGGATGGCATGACTACGTCGGAATTCAGCACCTTTGAAGGACAGACCAATGTGGCGCAACTGCAGGCGGTATTCACTACCGCGGTACCGGAACCGGGGGCGCTGGCGTTGGTTGGTTTGGGGTTGATGGGCATGGCATTTGCCCGCCGCCGCGCTTAATACCGCACTCGATTAATTTTCATTGAAAAAGCCGCATTGTCCTGCACGGACAGTGCGGCTTTTTTATTGCCGTTGCATGATGCGTAGCTTATTCCCGTCGCGTTAACTCACTTTCCAGGCACGCCCCTAAAAAAAATTATATTTTGGGCTTGATCTCGCCCGATTGCCTGCCTATACTGACCATAAAAACACTGCTCATATAAGCAGTCATCGAGGACAGCGAAAACATGCAAAAGCTTACCGAGCGACAAAAACAAATTCTTGATTTTATTAAAGAAGAGGTTGCTGCCAGTGGAATGCCGCCCACCGTTGCGGAAATTACCGCAGCGATGGGCGTCAGCTCCACAAATGGAATCCGCGGCCACTTGCAGGCCCTGGCGCGCAAGGGCGCCATCGAGCTCATTCCCAATGCCTCACGGGGCATCCGGCTGCTCGATTACGATGGCTATGAAATGGAAGAGGGCGGTTTGCCCATTGTCGGTCAGGTTGCCGCCGGCAGTCCCATCCTGGCCCAGGAGCATATCGAAGATTATTGCCGCATGAATGCCGCCACCTTTAAACCCACCGCCGACTACCTGTTAAGAGTCAAAGGCGAAAGCATGCAAGATGTCGGCATCTACGACGGTGACCTGTTGGCCGTGCACCGTGCCTCCACCGCCAATAACGGCCAGATTGTCGTGGCGCGTATCGAAGACGAAGTGACCGTCAAGCGCTTGAAAGTTAAAGGCCACATGGCATACCTGCAACCCGAGAATCCCGACTTCGACGTCATCAAAGTCAACATGAAGAAACAGTCGCTGGACATTGAAGGCATCGCGGTGGGCGTGTTGCGGAAGTTGTAGTGTAAAAAATTATCGAAAAGTGAGGGTTGCCATCAGTTCCTCTTTTTTAAAAAGGGAGCGATGTACAGGGATGTTCAAGTGTCGCGACAGGCATGGAGGCCGAGAGTGACTTAAGGAGGAGACTTAAAGCCTGGAACAAAATGACTTCTCCTGAACATCGGGAGACTAACAGTTCCCTCATGTTAAAGGGTGCTACCGGTTCCTCCTTAGTTAAAGAGTGCCACCAATTCCCCCCTTTAAAAAGGGGGGTAGGGGGGATTTAAAAATACTTAATGTGAAGCCAGCGCAGATAAAAAAATGCATCAATACAATCCAAAACTGAAAACAACAGCACGGACACTTCGAAAGAGGATGACCGATAGCGAACTGAAATTATGGTCCCGTATCCGGCGCAAACAAATTGCCGGGCTGCAATTTTACCGGCAAAGACCCATTGGTAATTACATCGTGGATTTTTATTGTCCCAGGGCCCAAATCGTGTTGGAAGTGGATGGTTCACAGCATATGAACAAACCGGCAACACAAAACGATCAATACAGGGACAGTTACCTGAAGCAGCAGGGTATCAAGGTATTGAGGTTTGATAACTTGCAAATCGTAAAACAGCTTGATGCTGTCGTTGAAGAAGTACATCGAACCGCGGCGTCACGGATTTAACAGAAGAGGTGAATGCTATGATCAGCAAAAAACTCAAAGACGTATTACCCACAACCCGAGACCCCTATGGTCCGGCACCCCAGCAAATGACCCTGTTCCCGGAAGAAAAGCCCGGCAGAAACCTGGAAAAAATGAAAATCAAAAGCCTGTTAAAAGCTTTTTACAAAGATACCGATAACAACGTTGCCATTGAGCAGGCAGGCTGATGCCGGCAATGAATCATCAATTGCAAACACTACTGGAAAACAACCCGCAGGTGTGGCGCGCCAGAGATGGCGGCCGTTACCTGATGACGGGCACACCCACCGGCTACTCGCAACTGGATGCGACGTTACCCAATGGCGGCTGGCCCGACAATACCATTATGGAAATGGTGACCCCTTACTGGGGCATGGGTGAGTTGCAGTTGCTGTTGCCGTTGATGCGTTCCATCACCCAACAAAAGCGCTGGATCCTGTGGATATCACCGCCTTATGTGCCCTATGCCCCGGCATTGGAGCGGGCCGGTATCGACATGGATTACGTCATCGTCATTCAGTCCGATACCAGTTGCAAAGATGCCCTGTGGAGTATCGAAAAAGCCCTGCAAACCCAGGCCTGTGCCCTGGTCCTGGCCTGGCTTAACTGGCTGCCCAACGGCGTGATCCGGCGGTTGCAACTGGCGGCCGAAACCGGCCAGGGCCTGGGCGTATTGTTTCGCCAGCGTAACGACCAGCATTCGCCGGCGGCGTTGCGTTTACATTTACATCCGGCAGAACAAGGTGTTCATGTTGAAGTTTTAAAGGCGCGCGGTGGTTATCAATACCGCAGTGTCCATGTAAATCTCCAGTGTCATTAATGATGACGTTACGGAGATTCGGCAATGAAGTCCCCGGTTGTATTGCCTTTACCGCTTTCTCTCCCCTCAGCAGCACCTCAGCCTACCAGCCAGGCTGAAGCGGCGACCCCACACCCGCTTTGGCTTGGGCTGGCCTTTCCCCGGCTGGCGCTGGACATTCACGGGCATCAACAACAGGATCTTCCTGCAGCGGTTGTGGAAGAATACAAAGGCCGGTCAGTTGTGCATAGCGCATCAGTGTTAGCTGAAGCGCAGGGTGTTCGTGCCGGTATGCCGGTTAATGCTGCCTATGCATTATGTCGCGGATTAAAAGTCTACCCGGTCAACCCGCAGGCTGAACAAAACCAACTGCAACAGCTGGCAGTATGGGCAGAGCAGTTTACCTCCAAAGTCAGTATCCAGCCGCCCGATGCCTTGCTGCTCGAAGTGCAGGGCAGTTTGAAACTGTTTGGCGGTTTGCCGGCACTGCAACAACGTATGCAGCAACAACTCACCGAGCAATGGCAGCTCAGTTTTAACAATGCGGTTACTCCCACCCCCATGGCCAGCTTGCTGTTGGCTCGTAGCGGCTGCAATGAGGTGGTCAAAAACAAGGGTGATTTACGTTCGATACTGGGGCGCTTAAGTATTAGCAGTTTGCCCATCGCGCTTAAAAAAAAACAGCAACTGCGTAACGCCGGGGTGCGGCAACTAAGAGACGTGTGGCGCCTGCCCAAAGAAGGCCTGGCGCGCCGCTTTGGTCCCAAACTGGTGAACTTCATTGACCGGGCCCTGGGGGTAACACCTGATCCACTGGCGTTTTTTATTGCCCCAGAAACCTTCGAAACATTTTATGATTTCCCGCTGGAAGTTCACAACACCGATTTGTTGTTAAGTGTCGCCGGCCAGTTGCTGGATCAATTGATTATTTTTTTGCGCCAGCGGGATATCTGTATCAACGAATGCCGGTTCCGGCTTTATCATGACAAACACTCGGCAACCAATGTGATGGTCGGGATGCGCCAGGCCACCCGGGATTACCAACATTTGATGATCCTGCTGGAAGAACATTTGAATCGGCTGGCACTCAAGGCGCCGGTAAAAAGCCTCAAGCTCACCGCCAAAGATTTTTTACCGTTCTCACCTTCGGATACCTCGTTGTTCATTGATCCGTCGCTGAATCAACAACTCACCGACAGTGAAAGTAACATTGAAGCATTAATGGAGCAGCTGCAGGCCCGCCTGGGCCACGACGCCATTAAAACCATTCACAGCGTCAACGACCATCGTCCTGAATACGCCTACCGCTTTAATGACAAGGCGATGATCAAAAGTGAACTAACAGCGCAACAACGGCCGTTCTGGCTGTTGCCGGAACCGCAATTGCTGCCGCAGAAAAATAACCGGCCGTGGCTGCAAGGCCCCATCGTATTGTTAAAAGGACCGGAGCGCATCGAAGCCGGCTGGTGGTCCGGCGAAGACATCCGCCGCGACTATTACATCGCCATGGACAGCACCGGCAGTCATTTATGGATTTACCGGGAACTCACCGACCATTATCAGTGGTATCTGCATGGGTTGTTTGCATAGTGTTAAAGCCTGTAGTTAGCGCTTGAATGGTAATTTGTACGCATCATGCGGGAAACCACCAGTTGTTGGGTAATCGAAGAGGGTTGGTAATGTCTGCAATGTTTTATCGCCAGCAAGGCTGGCTCCTACGCCAGAATCTACCATGAGGGGTTCTTCCTGTGTAGGAGCCAGCCTTGCAGGCGATAAGCCGTTATTTCGTGCCGAAGGATCTCCGCGACATGGCATGTTTTCTCGTTTCCATGCTCTGCGTGAGAATACATAGGTGACAGTGAAATGAAACTCCCTCCCTACGCCGAACTCCACTGCATCTCCAACTACAGCTTCCTGCGCGGTGCATCCTTTCCCGAGGAACTGGTAGAACGCGCCATCTACTTGCGTTATCACGCCCTGGCCATCACCGACGAATGCTCGCTGGCCGGCGTGGTCCGCGCCCATATCGCCGCCAAAGAACACAAACTCAAACTCATTATCGGCAGTGAATTCACCCTTGATGACCAGACACGATTTATATTGCTGGCCACCGACCGCGCCAGCTACGGCTGCCTATCCCATTTAATTACCATCGCCCGCCGCAACGCCGATAAAGGCAGCTACCACTTAACCCGGCAACTGTGTGAACAACACCACCCATCCGGCTGCCTCGTGTTATGGCTTCCTGACTTTCAAAACAACGATCATCCACAAACCATTAACGATGAACCGCTGCAATGGCTGGCCAATACTTTCCCCGGTCAAATCTGGATCGCCGTCGAACTGCTATTCAGCGGCGACGACCGGCAACGGCTGCAAATGCTGCAAGCCCTGGGCAAGCAACACAACATTGCCTTATGCGCTACCGGCGATGTGCACATGCACCACCGCAAACGCCGCGTGTTGCAGGATACCTTAACCGCCATCCGCTTGAACCAGCCGCTTTCACAACTGGGTTACGCTTTGTTTCCCAATGGTGAGCGTTCCCTGCGTTCCCGGCAACGGCTGCAAAAAATCTATCCACGGCAATTGCTGGAAGAAACCATACGCATTGCCGGCCGCTGCCACTTTTCCCTCGAGGAACTGTGTTATGAATATCCGGAAGAACTGGTGCCGCCGGGTCATAGTTCGCAATCCTGGTTGCAGGAGCTAACAACGCAGGGCATGCAACAACGCTGGCCACAAGGCACGCCCCAAAAAGTTGAAAAAGCCATCCAGCACGAACTGGCGCTGATCGATGAAATGGCCTATGCGCCGTATTTCCTCACCGTGCACGATATCGTGCAATACGCTAAACGCCAGGGTATTTTGTGCCAGGGCAGGGGGTCTGCCGCCAACTCGGCCGTTTGTTATTGCTTAGGCATAACCGAAGTGGACCCCGATCGCATGCAGCTCTTATTCGAGCGTTTCATTTCCAAAGAACGCAACGAGCCACCGGACATCGATGTCGACTTCGAGCACGAACGCCGCGAAGAAGTCATCCAGTACATTTATCGAAAGTACGGCCGTGAGCGTGCCGCATTAGCTGCCACCGTGATTACCTACCGGCCGCGCAGCGCAGTGCGCGACGTGGGCAAAGCCATCGGCATGAGCCTCGACCAGATTGACCGCCTCGCCAAATCCATTTACTGGTGGCACGATCTTGATACCATCCAGCAACAATTACAGGAAAACGGCTTTGATATTCATAACCCGCTGATCAAGCGCCTGGTAGTGCTGGTACATCTCATCCTGGGGTTCCCGCGTCATTTATCGCAACACGTGGGAGGCTTTGTCATCAGCCAGGGAAAACTCTCTCACCTGGTGCCTATCGAAAATGCCACCATGGCTGACCGTACTGTCATCCAGTGGGAAAAGGATGACCTCGAAGCCCTGGGCCTGCTAAAAATCGATGTGCTGGCGCTGGGTATGCTAAGCGCCATCCGCAAAGCGCTTACCTATATAAGTTATTACTCAAAACGGACCATCAGCCTTGGCGACATCCCCCCTGAAGACCCCGCCGTGTACCGCATGATCCA
>JASFMT010000098.1:0-9979 GCA_050117455.1 Gammaproteobacteria bacterium
GGCGATACCGAAACCGTGGGCAAAGACGTGTTTGGTGTGATCAGGACTTGCGGTCCCAGCATGAGCCCGTTTAACGCCTGGGTATTTTTGAAAGGACTGGAAACTCTGGGTATCCGCATGCGGGCGCACAGTGAAAACGCCCTGACGCTGGCGCAATGGCTGGCCAGCCATCCCAAAGTGGATGCCGTTCATCATCCGGGACTGGAAACCCACCCGCAACATACGTTGGCAAAACAGCAACAGAGCAATTGGGGAGGCGTGTTGTCCTTTGAAGTCAAGGGCGGGCAGAATGAAGCCTGGCAGGTCGTGGATAACACCCGGTTGTTATCGATTACTGCTAACCTGGGCGATACCAAAACCACCATTACTCATCCGGCAACTACCACCCATGGCCGTCTAAGCCCCGAAGCCCGGGCGGAAGCCGGCATCAAGGATAACTTGCTGCGTATTGCGGTGGGGCTGGAAACGATTGATGATGTTAAGGCGGATCTCGAACGGGGGCTTGCTAAAATTTAATTGCGGAAGGCAGATAAGAAAAAAATATTTCAACGCGAAGGCGCTAAGACGCAAAGATTCGGTAAAAGAAATTTTGAAAATGTATATCGAGGTTAATGTATTTTACCCAGTCGTCCAGGGTGGTCTTTGAGATACTTAACCATTTTTTTGTTCTTTGCGTCTTCGTACCTTTGCGTTGAATATTTGTTTACAATAAAAAAGGCAGGATAAAAATCCTGCCCAGTCTTTGTTACGAGGGGAAGTAGTTGTGGTTAGTGAATTTCGTTAAGACGCGCCTGCATTTGGGCGGCTTTGTTCAGGTCTCCAACGCTCTTGTACAATAGCGCCAGCTCGGTCAGCATTGCGGTCATGGCCGGATGGCTGGTGCCCAGGGTGCTGTCCAGAATTTTCAGTGCCCGCTCGTAAAGGGGCAGTGCCTTGGAGAAGTAGGTCTGCGATGATTTGTGTAAATTCTTAATCTGCGACTTCATGTTTTGTGTGTTCGGGTTATCGCCGGATTCCGTGAGGCTGACTTTTTGAACCATTAATTCCTGTTCTTCGTTACGGTCCATTCGCCCCTGAATATGGTAAATATTGGCGAGGCTGTACAGCAGCATGGCCACTTGCGGATGCGATGGGCCAAACAGTTTTTCAGCGATTGCGACGGCTTCCTTGTAAACCGGTTTTGCTTTTTCGTAAGCGTCCTGTTTAACATACAGAGCACCGAGGTTAATGAGTGAGCGTGCAACTTCTGAATGAACGCGACCGTATAGCAGTTTGCGAATCGCCAATGAATGACTATGTAATTCTTCTGCGGTGTCCAGTTCACCCTTGGCCAGATAGATATTGGCGAGGTTGTTCAGCGCATTTGCAACATAGGGATGGGTTGCACCGAGGGTACTGTTCCAGATGCGGATAGCTTCTTCGTAGTTTTCGATGGCCTTGTCATACTCCATTAAATCGTCGTAGAGCACCGCCAGGTTATACATCGACTGTGCTACGGCGGCGTCCGATTCACCATAGGCCTGTTTGCGGATAGACAAAGCCCGCAGGTGATTTTTTTCTGACAGTTCCGGCTCGTTTTCTTCAAAATAGACGTTGGCCAGGTTGGTGAGTACCACGGCTACGTCTTCGTGGGTGGGGCCCAGTTTTACTTCAAGAATACTTAGTGCATTCAGCATTTGTGTTTTAGCGGTTTCAAGGTCGCCAAGGGTTTCCGCAACGATACCTAGTTTCAACATGGAATCGGCGGTATTTATATGATTCGGTCCGAACGTTGATTGAGCCAGTTCAAAAGCGGAGCGTGCTGTTGTTGCGGCGCGTGCGTAGCGGCCTTCTTCGTAGTGTTCGATAAATTCTGCAGTGAGTTTATCCCAGATGCGTTCCGCAATCGCGGTCGTTTCGTTGATGCCATCGTCCTGCTGAATGGTGAGTTCATGCAAGCCGTTTTGAGGCGGAGCGATAACGGCATGAGCATTGCCCAGGGCAAAGGCGAAACTTGCAAAACAAAGGGCTGTTACTATCAGTTTATTACTCATAATAAAATCCTTGGTTAAAACATTACTGCAATGTGGCGGGACGTCGCGCTCTATATTACGCACAGCCCAGAATCACTAACTGTTTTAACGCCGGTCAAAATTCACAACCTGATCTGAGACTTCACATTCGAAGGCGTATTTTTCACTCGGTGTTAATTCAGGTATTCGGCCACAGGATTCGGATTCTTTAACCACTTGGGGCGCCAAATGAACGCCGATTTTTCCCTTAAACCGCTATCCCGGTGCCCGCAAAATTGTAACAATTTGAATTTTCTCGAAAATTTATGCGTGCATGGTTCACACTTTAACCGTGATCCACTTAATACCGGGGCGGGCCGACCGATATACTAACTAAACAATACCAGGACAATAGCAAGCAACGGGCCAACCCTTTAGGTAGTCAGGCAAGGTGTTAATGGAACGTTTAATTGTTTGGCCAAGGATGTCTTCGTGTAATTCATTGAGCAACGTGTAAAGCATGAATAACCCGTGTTAAAAACCACTGTGAAAACAACGACGATGTCTATAACGAGCGATTTCAACCATCAAAATTCCTGTTCCCCTGAAGATATAGTGAAAGGTGTTGTGGGACTTATTTCCCTGCCGGACGTGTGTGTGCGTGTCAAGGAAATGGTGGGCGACACCAATTGGTCGGCTGCCGATATCGGTAAAGTTATCAGCAGCGACGCTGCGTTGACAGCCAGGCTGCTAAAGCTCGTGAACAGCGCGTTTTATGGCTTTCCCAGCCGGGTAGAGACCGTGTCCCGGGCGATTACTATCGTGGGTAACGAGGAGCTGAGAGAACTGGTTTTTGCATCGACCGTCGCAGGTATATTTGAGGATATTTCCAGTGATCTGGTGGACATCGAATCGTTCTGGCGCCACTCAGTGTACTGCGGCATTGTGTCACGCATCATTGCAAAGAAATGCGGTGTATTGCATAACGAGCGGCTGTTTGTTGCCGGATTACTCCATGATATAGGCCGGCTGGTTATCGCGTTTAAACTACCTAAACAATGCCGTTTTGTTCACCAGTACATGAAGGATCACGACATGGCTCTGCATGAAGCGGAACATGCTGTGTTGGGTTTTGATCATACCCAGGTTGGCGCCGAATTAATGAAGTCCTGGTCTTTTCCATTGAGCCATCAAATGGCCACCGCGAACCATCACTCGCCGGGCCACGCGGAAGAGTACGTGGTGGAAGCGTCAATTATCTATCTGGCCAATATCATTACCGAGTTGGCCGAAGCGGGCACCCACGAGGCGGATTTCCTGAAAGACGTACCGGAAGATATCTGGCAAATCACCGGCGTATCGCCCGGTGATGTGGAAGATATCTTGATTGAGGCCCGGCAGCAGTTTATTGACGCATTGTCCTTGATTCGTAAACCTGCCAAGCGGGCTGCGTCAGCCTGATAACCTGTTAACTTTTCCTGAAATGGGGTCTTGTGTCAGATAGCTTCCGGCTGTGGCCGGGAGGTTTCCTGTACTGGCCGCTCGACAGGTGTTTCACCACTGATTTGCTGTAACAGCTGATTTGCGGCCAGATAATCACTGGTATCCCGGCCTTCGCCGAACTTTTCCATTATCCCTGACAGATGCTGCTGCGCCCTGGCAGATTGATCGTGAGCATGCAGAAATCGGCAATAATCAACCGTACCGCGCAATGCCAGTCCCAGGGCATTTTGCTGCTGCGCAAAATCAAGCGCATCGAGGAAATACGACTCTGTTTCAGAATACGGCAGCGTTTGCTGTTTGGCGCTGATTAATGCCTTGAGCCGATAGATTTCAGCCCGGAAAAACTGTTCAGGATGTGTTGATAACTCATCGATCGCCTGGTTAACAACGATTTCTGCCTGAGCCAGTGATCCGCCTTTGATGTGCATACGGATAAACAACGACTGTAAGTACGACAACGCCAGGCGGCTGCCTACTTTGGTATATTGCGCGAGCTTGGTGCCAAACGCCTTGATGTGTTCCTCGTCCCCTGTTAACTCGTACTTTGCCCACAGGTTGATCATGCAGGTGATTTCCAGCCAGAAAGTAAATTCATATTGTTGCGACAGGGTGATGGTTTGCTGGGTGAGTTTGAGGGTTTTATCCGTATCGCCGCGCAACTGGTGAATAATAGACGCGAAATACGTTGCGTAGACGATACTGAAGGGATGCTTCAGTTTCCCGGCGCGTTCCTGCGCCAGGTTGATCTGTTCCAGTGCGCGGTCCGGATTACCGGTTAACCACGAAACACACGCGGCGCTGGCCAGGGTGGCAACACGGGTATCCTGGCCGTAGATGGGCATGTGGTCACTCGGCTGGTCAGGGATGTTAGTGGCGAGCCCCCGGTTCAAATAATGTTCCGCGCTACTGAGGTCGCCCCGCCAGAAGGCGGTTGCCCCCAGGGTGCGTTGCGCTTCCAGGAAATAACCAGGGTTGGCGGTTTCCGCGGCGATGCCCTGCAACTGGACGGCAAGATCCTGGGCCGTATCCAGTTCCGCACGGACCAAATAAAACTCCCATAGCCCGCACAATATAGGAAACGTCGATGAAGACTTACCGGTATTGCGACTTAGCTCAAAAGCGCGTCCGTAAGCAGCCTGGACCTCGTCGGCGGCATAACCTTTTAACAACATGCAGGCGAGTCCCAGTGCAGCCTGTACCTGTAATTCCGTTTCTGCTTTCTTGGGGGAATCAGAAAGATTTTCCAGTGCCTGCAGTGCATTGGTCAGGTGCACGGTTGCATCGGCATTGGCGGAGCGCTGAATGGCCAGCCGGCCGGCACGGGACCAGTATCGAGCGGCGCTTTCATAATCGCCCGCCTCGTTGCAGTGGCGGGCCATGATTTCCGGGTTTTCATGAATTTTTTCCGGAAACTGCGTCGCCAGTACTTCGGCGATTTTACGATGGTATTTTTGCCGGGTTTTCTTTAACAGGGATTGGTACGCCACTTCATGAACCAGGGCGTGGCGAAAAGTATATGAAGCCACCGGTGGAAAGCCCCGTTGATACAGCAGTTCATGAAATACCAGGCTCGATAGCTGCTGGTCCATATCGTCGTAAAGGTCTTTGGTGACAGCTTCGAGAATATTATGCGCGAATTCACGGCCGATGGTAGCGCTCAATTGCGCCAGTTCCTTGGCAGCACCCAACCGGTCGAGCCGCGCCATGAGTGAATCCTGCAGTGTCGATGGGATGGCAAGGCTGGATATCGGTCCCTTCAGTTCATAGGCATCAGCGGATTCTTTCAGCAGGTCGGATTCCAGCACCATTTTGGTGAGTTCTTCCACAAAAAATGGCGTGCCGTCGGTCTTGTTGATAATCTCGTCGAATACCTGTGCCGGTAATTGCTTGTTATTGCAGATCCAGCGCACCATATGACCGGCCTGTTTACGCGTCAGGCGATTGATAGAAATATGCGTAATATGGGAACGGGGTGTCCACGGTGGTGTAAAGTCCAGCCGGTAACTGACCAGCACAAAAATATTAGATGTTGGAACATGGTCGATCAGCATTTCGAGCAGCTCGATCGTGGTGGGGTCAACCCAGTGCAAATCTTCCAGCACGATTACTACCATGCGTTCAGCGCCCAGTCCCATGACCAGCCCCAGTAATGACTCCAGGATCTTTTGTTTGCGTTGTTGAGGCGTAAGCTGCAAGTCCGCGTAACGGCCCTCCGGCAACGCAATGGATAACAGGTCGGCAAGTAATGGCACGCTTTCCTCGAGCGGCACACCGAACGTTCCCAGTGGTTCTTCCAGCTTCTGGACCTTTTCTTCATTCGAGTTACACTGATCGAGTTCCAATACATTGTGCAATACCGTCATTACGCAATGCAGAAAACTGTTTTTGTGGTAGGGGGATCCCCAGCATTCAAACAGTTGAATGTCGTCTTCGGTGGCCACTTCCCGTAGCAACTGTACCAGCCGGGATTTGCCGATACCGGCCTCACCGCTGAGTACAACGACCTGGCCCTGACCGGCGCGAGCCTGTTCCAGCCGATCCAGTATTAGTGCGGATTCCTGTTCCCGGCCGATGAGCGGCACCTGGTTAAATGCCGTTTCAGAGACTAACGGCAACGATGAATCGGCAACGCTTTCGACCTGGTATAAGGTAAAGGGATGGCTAAATCCCTTGAGTTGTTTCTCACCAATGGGAGAACACTGGAAGCGGGAATGGATCAGCCGATATGTTGCGTCACTTATCAACACCGTATTGGTTTCTGCCAGATCCTGTAAGCGGGCGGCGACGTTGGGTGTAGTACCCAGCGCCAGCGATCGTTTGTCATCGCCGCTGATTTCGCCAATGACCACCAGGCCTGTGTGAATACCGATACGCAGCGACAGTGTGACACCTCGTTCAGCATGGAGGCGTTCGTTAAGGTGCTGAATATTGCGGATCAGGTGGAGACCGGCTTCCACTGCCCGGGTAGCGTCATCTTCGTTAGCCTGGGGATAACCGAAATAAGTCAAAATACCATCGCCGAGATACTGCGCGATATGACCCTGGAAGCGGTCAACTACTTTTTGGCAGGTATGGCGGTATTCACCAATAATTTCGCGCAGATCTTCGGGGTCAACGATTTCTGACAATGCGGCGGATCCTACCAGGTCGCAAAACATAACCGTTAACTGGCGCCGTTCCGCTTCGTGGTGATGAACCTTGCCGGGGGGTAATGCATCGATAGCGGGTGTCTCATCGGCAACCGTTGGGTGGGGTGTATCACTTTGCGGTGCATTACCTGGTGCTTGCAGCGCATGCCCGCATTGGCCGCAATATCTGAAACCCGGTGGATTTTGAAAATGACATTGGGGGCACTCCGGTGTCAGGGATGACCCGCATTGGCCACAGAATTTCATACTGTCCGGATTTTCAAAACCGCAACTGACGCACTGCATAACACATTCACCGCAAGATCATTAAACTAAGGTTGAAGTTAAGTCGGGATTCCCACTTTCATATATTGTTATTATGATGAGAGTGGGACAATAATCGATTAATTGTACACAATTCACATAACGATTTTACGCAAATATACGGTTATCGCAACGGGTATATCCCTGCCAGCGATAACTGTCCACGACACTCAAAAACCTTATGAATATCAATGGCTCACGTAATGCTGCACTGAAGGACCACCTGCGACAGGTGTTTCAGGTTGCGCTGCAGGCCGTCAATGGCGAGCGTTGTGTCGAACAATACCTGCGAAAACACCCGCCGGGGCAGAATGTGTGGTTAATCGCCATTGGCAAGGCTGCCTGCAGCATGACCTGCGGTGCCAGTCGCGTACTAGGTCATCACTTGCAAAAGGGGCTTGTTATCACCAAGGAAGGTTGTTGCACGCCGGAGTTGAACGGTTTTGATGTACTGCAAACAGGACACCCGTTACCGGACCAGCGCAGCCTGCAGGCTGGTCAGCAGGTGCTGGATTTTTTGTCTGAAGCGCCGGCAAACGCCGAGCTGCTGGTGTTAATTTCCGGGGGTGCGTCGGCTTTGGTGGAAGTTTTACCCGCAGGCCTTTCTATTGATGATCTTCACGACGTGAATCGATGGTTATTGCAAAGTGGTCTGCCCATTCAACAAATGAACGCCATACGTAAACAGATGTCGGCCATCAAAGGCGGCCGGTTGGCCCAGCGGTTGGGTGGTCGTAATACGAAAGTGCTGTTGATTTCCGACGTACAAGATGATGATCCAGCGGTGATTGGTTCAGGTCTGTTGTTTCCAACATCCGGCGCCTTAGCGTACATCGATCAACAGGCACTTCCCACCGGTATTCAACGTTTACTGGCACACGCGCTACCGATGCCCGGGCCGGATGCACCCTGTTTTAGCCATATTAGCTGGGACATTGTAGCCAGCCTGTCGCAGGCTGTCGACGCGGCCAACGATGCGGCAACCAGGTTGGGATTGGATACCGAGGTTCATAAACGTTATCTGGCGGGAGACGCGATAAGCACCGGGAAAGATATTGCAAACACGCTGCGAGCGCAGCCTGATAAATTTCATATATGGGGCGGCGAAACAACCGTGACATTACCCGCTAATCCGGGTATGGGCGGCCGTTGCCAGAGCCTCGCGTTAAGCACCGCGATTACCTTACAACATCAATCGGGCTGGGCGTTATTGGCAGCGGGAACTGATGGCGATGACGGCAACAGTCATGTCGCCGGAGCGTGCGTTGATGCCACTTCTCTGGATCGAGCGCGGCAGAACCTGGGCAACAATACTAATCCCGATGATTACTTACAGCGGGCTGATTCCGCGTCGTTGTTTGCCGCCAGTGGTGATTTGGTTAAAACCGGTCCCACGGGAACCAATGTAACGGACCTGGTGTTGGGTTATTTGCAAAACGATTAGCGCCGATATCCTCTGCCAGAAAATGCCCAGGAAAACTGGCAGCAATGTTGGTTCTACGCTACGTACATTAGCGTTTCGATTCGTACACGCCAAAACCAGTTATCGTACTAAATATATTCACTTCCATTTTTACCGGCCTGCCCGAAGTTTATCTGATCGATACCGGTTGGAGTTCAATACCCATAAATCCAATCTTGTCTGTAAATTGATGATAATAATGCAAAATAGACTATCATAGTGAGATAGTGAAAATTCGATCCAAACTCAGCATTACTTATCTTTCAGTGTCACTGTTGGCACTGATGTTTATTAGTGTATTTATTTATTTTTATATTAAGGATGCCCTGAAATCCGAGGTGTTGAGTCACCTGGAATCTGTAGCATCTATTCAAAGTCATCGTCTCACGGCAATCATCGAGCAGAATCTGGAACGGCTGCGCCTCGTAACGAGCCGGACACAGTTGCGCATCAGTTTGGTTGAATATATACAAGCTTCTGACAAAGTACACCTGGAAAAAATAAAACTTATTCTCGATGATGCCCTGGCGTCTATTGACAGCTTTGAAGTTATATCAGTATTAGACACAAACGGTAAAATAATTGTGTCGACTGACTCTACAAAGAGCGGTGATAATTACTTCGATGCACACTATTTTAATGAATCCCACAGGGTTCAAATGACCGAGCATCTACTACTCGATAAAAATAATAAGCTGAAGGTCTTTTTGTCCGGGCCTCTGAAAATGAATGGCGATATCATCGGGCATATGTTGATCGAATCCGAAGCGGAAAACATTGTCGCTCTGGTACGTGATTATTCCGGACTGCGGCAGACAGGCGAAACTCTCTTGGGCAGAATCACCATGGATGGGGAGCATGTTAGATACTTAACGCCGCTAAGATTTGATCAGGCAGCGGCGCTCAAGCGTAAAATTCCTATTTCAAATACCAGTAGTCCCCTGGTAAAGGCGCTAACACAACAAAAAAGCCTGCTATCGACGGCCGTTGATTATCGCGGCCAGGAAGTGCTGGCGGCCACGAATTTTATAGCGGAGACAGGCTGGGGGCTTGTGGTCAAGATTGACAAGGCCGAGGCCTTTGCCGCCATCGGTAGTATGGTGAATTACTTTTTCATCATTATTGTTGCCGTCATACTTGTTGTCATAGGCGTATCCTATATATTCGCAAGAGTCATTAGCCGGCCCATTGTGGACTTGACCCAGGCGGCAAACGCGATTAACGAAGGCGATCTTTCGCGACGCGCGGAAGTTCTCACCAGCGACGAAGTGGGGGAACTGGCGGATACGTTTAACAATATGGCCAACAACTTAATCCTGACCCAGTTTGCCCTGGAAGATACCAACAAGGAATTGCAGGTTCACCGCGAACACCTGGAAGATATGGTTTCGCGGCGTACGCGGCAACTGGAAGATAAAAACAAAGAGCTGGAATCATTCGCTTATTCGGTATCACATGATTTGCGAAGCCCCCTGAGGGCCATTGACGGCTATAGCCAAATATTACAGGAAGACTATGGAAACATGCTGGATGAAGACGGCAAATCCAGTCTGTCACGAATTCGGCATGCG
>JASFMT010000099.1:0-9888 GCA_050117455.1 Gammaproteobacteria bacterium
ATGAAGAGGCGCCATTAAATGACCAGGAAGCCACAATACTTAGGCAAGCCGCCGGTCGTATACTGTTATTCCATTTTGGCGGTCCACTAAGCTTTGGTGCCGCCAAGGGGATGGTGCGCCGTCTGGCCGGATTTAAGGAATACGATGTTCTAATTCTGGATTTGTCCAACGTGCCTGCGGTGGATTACACGTCGTCGCGTGCTATCGAAGACATGGTCAGTGATGCTAAAAGCGCCAGCCACGAAGTATTAATTGCTGGTGCGAAACCCGCCGTGGAAGAATTGCTGCAAAAGCAGGGAATAATGGCGGCGGTGAGCCACGATAAGATATTCCGAACACGTATGGACGCACTTTGCCAGGCAGCAAAACTACTCCATATTAAACAGGAAAAGTGACGCCCGGGAGCTGACGCAGTCATTATCGGTATGCGCGTTGCCACGCTGCACTTTCCAGTAAAATATTCGTTTGCTACTGTGCTATTTGCAGAATACGGGAACACAAACCAGAGCAAAAAAGGCTGTGGATTGCGGCAAAGCGGTTACTTGCTGTGAATTTTGATGCCCGGATTCTGGGATACTTCTTCCAGCAAACCATCGGGATCCGGTGAGTTATTTACCATGAGATAAACAAAATCATTATAGTCTTCGGCGAAAATAGCGCGGAATTCGACGCCAACCCCATTGGGTTTGCTATGCCTGATTTTACATTTGAAGTTGAGCAGCATGGGCTCGTCGCCGTCCTGTAACCGAAGTGTCAACAGGCAGCGCTCATACGAGTGCAATTTTTGCGAATCGCTCAGGGCAACAAATGCGCCGCTAAAACAGATGTTAACTGTATTACCATGGTATTCAGTACCGTCCGCCAGTTTCAAGGTAGCGGATACTTCGATAGGAAGTCGCTGGTGTTTGCGATTTTCCGTAATTGAAGTGACGTTTGGTTCGGTGGAATGGGCGCTCATAGATTCCTCCATCGGCGTTGCGCCGCGCAACAGCAATACTGCACGAACTAATTTCTATATCGGGCAGCGACCAATTTCAATGAGGGTGCGCGGTACAAATTCGACCTTATGCTTGTAATTATTGGTTATATGAAATATCAATTTTTGTTATAATTACATGGGTAACTTGCTCATATTTAAGGAAATAGACCTTGGGTGATAAAATCAGCTGAAGGAATCTGGCAATCTTTAGTAGATGCAATCCTCAAGGTTATAGCTTAACAGGCAGTTTTGTAATGCTGTTAACTCCAGTTCCTGGGATTCCTTAACCCGGGCGACGGTTCTGAGGTCATCGAGCAAATTTAACACGTCACGGTTAAGCGCAATTAAATCATAGGCCGGACCTATACTGTGGTTGGTATCAAATATCCATATGTTGGCAAAATAGGCTCCATTTATTTCAACGACATCAACACAGGCTTTCTCATTAACACAAATCTGGGCCATTACCAGCACCCTTTCTACTTGATGGACACAGGTTCTTAGATCGTCCAATTCAAAATCCGTTAAAGGCGTTGTGAACAGTGTATTGCCGCATTTGCCAACCGGTTCACAATTTTTCGTTCTATTAATGGTTTTGCCGTATTAGGTTGTCACAGGGAAATTATTCACTACAATCAACAATGTTATACATGCCCCATCAATCTTGATAAGGATGTTACATGATAAACCGTTATCTACCCGCATTGCTGTTTTGGTGTGCCTGTTCTTTTACTGCATCAGCCGGTGACGTGATTCCACAACCAAAGATCAAAAAAATCAATGAACAGGTTTATGCACTGCTGGGTCCGATTGGTTTCCCCAGTAAGGACAATCGTGGCTACATGGTCAACAGTGCCCTTATCATCGGTGACCAGGGAGCCATCCTGGTTGACACGGGGTTTACCGATGAGATCGGGCGCCATATCAAATCCGTGATCGCCGACATTACTGATAAACCAGTCACTCATATTATTAATACCCACCACCATGGAGACCATACGCTGGGCAACAGCGAGTTTAGTGGTGCGCAAATTATCAGTGCGAAAAAATGCCGTGACCTGGTGAAGGAAACCGGTTATGACTGGATCGCGTTGGTTGAAAACATGACCGGTTATACATTTCCCAATACCAAACCGGTACCGGCGACGACAGTTTATGCTGAAAACACCAGCCAGGATGTTACATTGCAGGGTGTAGCAATGCGTTTATGGGTGCCCTCGGGCTCCCATACCCCCGGCGACATGATGGTTTATCTGCCAACCCACAAAATTCTCATCAGTGGCGATATCCTGGTAAAGAAAATGATGCCCAGTTTCCGGGATGCCTATGTTAAAAGCTGGATCGGGACACTGGAGCAAATCCAGTCGGTTGATATAGAGACGATCATTCCCGGACACGGTCCGCTAATGTCGCTGGCAGATGTAAAGGCTATGCACCGACGCATGGCTGAACTGTACGCCGGCGTCGAGGCCGGTTACGAAAAAGGTCTTATGGACAGCGAGATTCGTAAAACCCTGGATCTGTCGGAATGGCGCAAAATGGTGGAATTTGAAGGATTGATGGGCACGAATATAAGCAGGACGTTTCTCGAAGTGGAGCAGGCCAATTTCTAGGGCCTGTATAGAGATAGCACTATAATATAGTTATCGGGTTTTATATTGTAATTTGTGAATTAAAGCTGTTTTTTGTTTGGTAAAAATTATAAAAGGTTCGCGTTTTTGGGAAGACGATTGTCATACTTTTGCGCATTTGCTGCGTTAAGTTGAATATCACCATAGAGAACTGCTAAAAAAACGATTACAGTAGTGTTTATGGAGTTATACCCCGTTGGCAATGAAAGTCGAAATGATAACCGCCTCATCGATCAGCGAAAATGCCACCTTTCCACCGAGCGGAGCGCGCTAATGAATTTAAAAGTTAAGTCAATTGTCCTGTTAGGGAGTTTGTCCGTGGCGAGTTTTTTCGGAGCCGCCGCCGTGGCCGAAAACTCAGACAATATCAAAAAGATATTAATGGATACCAAACTCAGTGAGCTTGATATGAAGGTTGATGAACGTACCTCGCAACAGGCGCGTGATACCAAGTCGCTGCAGTACAAAATTGGCTTCAAGGATGGTTACGAAAAAGCCGTGCAGGATTTAAAGAGTTCCGTCAGTGACGGCAGCCTGATCATTCCCGGTGCAACGGTAATGGTCAAAGCGCCAGCAGCGGAAAATCCGCAACAGGCGGAAGCCAAAGCCAAGGAATTAACCAACAAAAGCTTTTCAGAGCTGGTCAACGACGGTGACTGGGATGCCGCCATAGCATCGGCAACGGAGGCGATCCGCCTGAAGCCCACTAATCCGATACCCTATATCAACCGTTCCTGGGCCCGCGCTGAGAAGGGCCAACTGGACGAAGCCATCAACGACGCCAATAAAGCCGTTGAACTGAGCCCGCGCAACCCCATGGCCCATAACAACCGCGCCTATGCCTACGAACTGGCAGGCTCTCTGACCAAGGCGAAGCAGGACTATCAAATAGCCTGTGAACTGAATTACCAACCGGCCTGTGATACGGTGGCGCAGTTTGAACGGGCCCGTACCGGGGATACCCAGCGCGAGGTTAAAGAACTGCTCAACCGCAGTTTCGCAAAATTCCGCGACAGGGACTGGAAAGCGGTAGAGCAATTTACCAGCCGCGCCATTGAGCTGGATCCGGCCAACGCCATGGCTTATGTAAACCGGGCCGGTGCCCGCGCCGAACTGGGCCTGCTACCCACCGCGCTCCAGGACTGTAACCGGGCCATCCAGCTGAATCCCGGTTTGGGACTGGCGCATAATAATTGCGGCTACACCTATGAACTGATGGGCCAGCCCAAACAGGCACAACTGGCCTACCAGCAGGCCTGTGACCTGGGCGTTAAGAAAAGTTGCAAGGACTACTACCGTCTCGCCAACCAGGCCCAGGCCAACTAACGGCTTATCGAAATTCTTTCCTTATCGTCTGGCGGGGCGCCGTTAACCTAAAACGGCGCCTCGTTGCATTATTTGCTAAATTTTTGTTTTTAAAACTAAAAATGTCCCTCCGCAATACCTTGAATTTTCAACCGGCGCTCCCATATTAAACTGCAAATCCGGTTTAAAAATAATCACTTGTACCAGTTCCGCCAAAGGGTAATAAAAAGTAAAAACCCCGGTATTGGTCGTAACCATCCACTTAATTTTTGTCGAAAAAGCAGGAGCCACCAATGAGCGTAGACGCAAAAGAGGCCGTGAACGAAAAACAAACCATGGGGTTTCAGACAGAGGTAAAACATCTGCTGAAACTGATGATTCACTCCCTGTATAGCAATAAGGAAATCTTTTTAAGAGAATTGATCTCCAATGCCTCTGATGCCGCTGACAAGCTTCGCTTTGAAGCGTTATCCAATGACTCCCTCTACGGCAACGATGCCGAATTGAAGATTACGGTGGAATTTGACAAAGATGCCCGTACCGTTACGGTTTCCGATAATGGCATTGGCATGACCCGCCAGGAAGTCATGGACAACATCGGTACCATTGCCAAGTCCGGCACCAAGGAATTTTTCGAATCACTCACCGGGGATCAGGCCAAGGACGCTCACTTAATCGGTCAGTTTGGCGTCGGTTTCTACTCTTCCTTTATTGTGGCTGACAAAGTGACACTGGTTACCCGCAAGGCCGGTGACACCGCAGACCATGGGGTACGTTGGGAATCCGCTGGCGAAGGCGAGTACACCATCGAAGCTGTGAACAAGGCCACCCGGGGCACCGAGGTGACCTTACACTTGCGCGAAGGTGAAGATGAATTCCTGAACGGATTCACCCTGCGCAATATCGTCCGCAAGTATTCCGACCATATTACCTTACCCATATACATGCCCAAGGAGACCACCGGCGAAGAGGACGAGGAAAAACAAAAAGAAAAACCGGAGCTGGAAGTGGTGAACCAGGCGTCCGCGTTATGGGCGCGGCCCAAGAACGAAATCAAGGACGAGGAATACAGGGAATTTTATAAACACGTTGCGCACGATTTCGAAGATCCCATCGCCTACATCCACAACCAGGTGGAAGGCAAGTATGAATACACATCGCTGTTTTATATTCCTGCCCGCGCGCCGTTCGATTTATGGGACCGGGATAGCCGTCACGGCATCAAGCTGTATGTAAAACGCGTGTTTATCATGGACGACGCCAAGCACATCATGCCCAACTACCTGCGATTTGTGCGCGGGCTGGTGGACTCCGACGATTTGCCGTTAAATGTGTCCCGCGAGATCCTGCAGCAGAACAAGGTAATTGATAATATTCGTTCGGCGTCGGTTAAGAAAGTGCTCGGCTTGCTGGAAGATATCGCCAAAAATGACGCGGATAAATATAAAACAATCTGGGACGAGTTTGGCCGGGTATTGAAAGAAGGGCCCGGCGAAGATTTCGCCAACAAGGAAAAAATCGGTGGCCTGCTGCGGTTTGCGTCCACGCATAACGATACTGATGAACAGTCCGTGTCGCTGGCCGATTATATCAGTCGCATGAAGGAAGGCCAGGATGCCATCTATTACATCACCGCGGATAGTTTTGCCGCGGCCAAGAACAGCCCGCACCTGGAAATCTTCCGCAAAAAAGGCCTGGAAGTGCTATTGCTGCATGACACCGTTGATGAATGGCTGGTGAGTTCATTAATGGAATTCGATGGTAAGAAGCTGGAAAGCGTCACCAAGGGTGAACTGGATCTGGGCGAGCTGGAAGACGAGGAAGAGAAGAAAGACAAGGAAGAAGTGGACAAGGATTTTCAGGGTGTGGTGGCGCAAATGAAAGACACCCTGGGTGAACAGGTGAAGGAGGTGCGCCTCACTCACCGCCTTACCAATTCACCGGCGTGCCTGGTAAAAGATACCCATGATATGAGCGCCAACCTGGAGCGCATATTGAAACAGGCGGGGCAGGAGATTCCGGCATCCAAACCCATTCTGGAACTCAATCCCCATCATCCGTTAGTGGAGAAATTGAAAAACGAAAAGGACGGCGAACGGTTCCAGGACATGGCGTTCATTTTGTTTGACCAGGCCATGCTGGCCGAAGGCGGACAACTGGATGATCCGGCGGCATTTGTGGGCCGGTTAAATGAACTGCTGCTGGATATGTCTAAATAGCCGATTGCAAAGCAGCCAACGAGTAGCTTTATTGGTCCGCAATATTGGCGCGGACAATATCCACCTTGATCTGGCCGTTCTTTCCCAACGCGTTGGCAGAGACGCCGGTGTTGATAGCAACATCGGCGTTTGCTGCAATTTTTCTGGATAATTGATAACGGTCGCGAAACACCAGCGCGCCAGCGCCGGTATAAAGGCCAACAATGACTTCCAGGTTATCCACCGTCAGCGGTGATTTATTCTTGATATCAACGATGACCGTTCCAGCCGAATCCGTTTTACCCTGATAGGAAAAATATTTGTCCGGATTCTTGGGCAATTCCAACCGCGCCAGTTGCTCGGCGGATTCGCGGCCAACCGTTGAATCGGATGATGCCGCTTTGGCGAAATGCTCTTTGGCTGCCTGAGTGTTCTTGCTCTCCAGCGCAATGTTACCCAGGGCGTGATGCGCCGGAGCGGTCGGTAGCAGGGCGATACTTTTTTCCAGGTCGGTACGGGACTTGTTATATTGCTGCAGTTTCTCCCGGGCCAGACCCCGTTCCAGGTAGAACAAAAAGAATTGCGGGTTCAGGTTAACCGCCTTGTCGAAAGCCTGCTCGGCTTGCGAGTACTTTTTGTCGTTGTAATGGATATCGCCTTTTAACGCATGAAACAATCCTTCACGGGGTTCGATAGTAATGGCCTCATTCAGCAGCGACATTGCTTTGGTGGTGTCATTGCTTTTTAGTGCCTGTTTGGCGTCTTCGTATTTTTCATAAGCCGGTTCGGATTTTTTCAGGTGGGCAATCTTTTGCTGGTATACTTCTTTGTTGGTAATGCCCTTAACGTTTAACTGGCGGGCGGTTTTAATATTCTCATCTACCCTTTCCTGCGAAGGTGGATGGCTGGCGAATAATCCTTCGAGCCAGTTCGGTTGTTTTCCCCTGGATAATTTGACAAAGGTTTTTTGCAGCTCGATAGCAGCGGCGGGATCGTAGCCCGCTTTCGCCATGTACTTCATCCCATATTTGTCCGCTTCCAGTTCCGCGTCACGGCCGTATTTCTGGTTGACTAACTGGCTTCCGAACGCTGCAGCGCCCAGCATAAGATCCGCGTTGTCTTTGTCACCCGCCGCAATCCCCAATCCAACAATACCGGCATTGAGTAAAACGCCCCGTTCCATGCTTTGGGCGCCGTGACGTGCGGCGGCATGAACGATTTCGTGACTGAGTACCGCCGCCAGTTCCGCTTCGTTGTTAAGCTGTAATAGCAGGCCACGGTTGACGGAAATTTTGCCGCCGGGCAGTGCCCAGGCATTGGGCACGGAATTGTTTAACACGGTGAACTCGTAGGGCAGGTCGGGACGGTCACTGACCTTAGCCAGCTTCTGTCCAACGGAGCTGACATAGCGGCTAAGTTCCTTATCGACAACATAAGGGCCACCCTGGGATTGTACGGTGGGAACGTAATTTTCGCGGCCTATGTTGACTTCCTGTCGTTCGGAAACCAGCTGTAGTTCTGTTTCGCCGGTCACCGGATTGGTGCCGCAGCTGTTCAGTAATGGCAGGCAAAGCAGCAGGGCGCCAACCAGGTTAAATATTGGTACATAGTGATGGGTTTGCGGGTTTGTCATATGAGCGCTAATCCCTGTGTATCATTTGTGGTAACAGTTTATTATCATAACGTGACAATCTTTCGTTTTCGCCGGTTATTACCACTATTATTGTGGAGAATGCTGCGGTGAATTTCTGATCCATTATTCTACAATCATTTACTGTTTTTATCTTGATTATACGCAATGAAGTTTACAACTCCTTTGGCTAAGGCGACGTTGGTTCGCCGCTATAAACGTTTTCTGGCCGATGTGATACTGGAATCCGGTGAACAGGTAACCGTTCATACGGCCAATACGGGATCCATGGCTGGTTGCACCGAACCCGGTTGTACGGTGTGGTTGAGCCGCTCGGACAATCCCAAGCGTAAGTATGCATTAACCTGGGAGATTATCGAAGTGCAGGGCGGTAACGCGCCGGTGCCTGTGGGCATCAATACCATGCTCAGCAACAAGCTGGTTGCTGAAGGTATAGAAACCGGTGTTATTAACGAGTTGCAGGGTTATGAGCAAATTAAAACCGAGGTCAAATACGGCCAGGAAAACAGCCGCATAGATTTGTTGTTAGTTCCCCGCAGTAAAGAAAATGATATACGCAATTGTTATGTTGAAGTTAAAAACGTCACCCTGGTCGAGGATGGTTGCGCCTATTTTCCCGATGCCGTGAGCAAACGGGGAACGAAACACCTGCGGGAACTTATCGATGTAGTGCAGCAGGGCGAACGGGCAATCATCTTCTTTTGCGTGCAACGCCAGGATGCTTCGGTGGTGATGCCGGCCGATCACATTGATCCGGAATACGGTGACTGGTTGCGCCGCGCGGTGAAGGCGGGTGTGGAGGCGATTGCCTATGAGGCAACGGTCACGCCGCAGGCCATCACGTTAGCCAATAAGCTGCCAGTGTCAGTGGAGCCGGTCACTGTGGCATGAAGTGCAGATCAGCCCCGGCGGTGTTACCAGTCTGTCCCTCAATAAAAATGGTGCTGCTAAAAAACGGTTTGCAAAAAAGGGTGGCTACGACGATTGGCCGGTCGCGGTGCCGGGTTGCGAGGGTGGTTGCGGCTCAGGTACAGGCTCCGGGACATATTCAAATAATTTTACGACCCGGTCCACGTCTTCAACGTTACGCGCCACGTCGACAGCCAGGTCCGCTTCGTTTTCCGTTACCAGTCCCATGAGGTATACCGCATCGTTTTCGGTGATCACTTTCACGTACGTGGAATCCAGACCTTTGGCGCCCACCAGGCTGGATTTTACTTTGGACGTGATCCACGTGTCATGGGAGCGCGACTTAAAAGAGGTGAGATCGTCCACCACCAGCTCGTTATGCACCCGGCGTACGTTTGGTATGTTACGCACGATGTTGACCGCCTGTTCGCGGGTATCGTGGGACAGCACTTCACCGGTGAGTAATACCACCCGGTTGTAACTGGTCACATTGATATGAATCTTTTTGCCCAGTTCGCTGTATAGTTTGTCCGTGGCGCTGGATTCGATGCCCTGGTCCGCCACGATGGTTTGTGAATCACGGCGGTCATGGGCCACCAGCGCGGCGCCGCCTACCAGCATGCCGCCACAACCTTGAAGCAAAGTAACTGAGGTGAGCAATAAAATAATGGCTAAGTTGAATGAGATTTTTATTGGCATAGAAAATATCGTGTCGTTTTATCCTGCCTGGAACGCATTGGGTATCCAGTCAATATTCATATTATGGTGATCGGCGTCGGTGGCGTTTAACGCAGTACCGGATATCGAGACCACGTCAAACCGGCAAGGATGCCGTGATAATTTGGGTTGTTGTTGTAAATAATATGCGGCACTGGCCAGTAATTTTTGTTGTTTGCGGCTGTCGATGCTTTCCGCTCCGCTGCCGAAGTTCTTGTGTTTGCGGTATCTCACTTCCGCGAATACCAGCGTGTCTTTGTCCCACAATATCAGGTCTATTTCACCGAACCGGCAATGATAATTGCGTTGTACGGGCTTCATGCCCTGGGACTGCAAAAATTGCAACGCCTGTTGTTCGGCCTTTATGCCGACGTCACGGGCTTTGGGTTTAACCGGTGTCGCTGACATTCTTATTTAAAACAATGCCATCTTAAAACTTGTCGAGCACCTGGGGTCTGCCCGAGGCAAACTGTGCCCACACCAGGCGGCGCAGTAACC
>JASFMT010000100.1:0-9856 GCA_050117455.1 Gammaproteobacteria bacterium
GCTACATGTCAGGCAGCGGCAAAAACCGCAGCCGCCGCGAAAAAGTTATCTGGCAGGATAAAGCGCACATTGAAGCCGGTCATGGAATGCAGGGTAGCCGCATAGCATTCTGTTTTGATGTTCCTGACAACCTTCATGCTTCGGAACCACACGCCAATAACTACCACAAGTGGACGCTCGAGGTGCACGCCGAGCTGCCGGGTATCGATCTTGATCGCAGTTTTGAGATACCGGTATTTCCCACCCAACAACGATCAGCCATCGCCAAATCAGCAAACACCGCCAGCAATTTCGTGGCAGATACGCATACCGGCACAGACATTACCGACAGTGATTCACCGCTATACATTCGGGAACACCCGGCAAGCGGGGGCGTGGAACTGGTTTATCCGCCGGGACGCGCCAAGGGTGTGGCGTTGGTGCTGGGATTGGTGGGGAGTATTTTTATGGCGGTCGGGGTGTTTGTCGCGTTCCAGTTTTTCACTGGAAAAGAATCATCAGTAATGGCCGGTGCTATGGGCGCACTGTTTTTTATTGTTGGCCTGCTGATGGATTATGGGGCAGTTTACACGCTTACCAATTCATTGCATGTCCTGGTGAATTCCACCGGTATTAAAACCATTCGCCGGCTGGCCGGTGTGCCGCTGTTCCAGCGCAACGTGGCCACCCCGGATATCAGCGATTTTAAGGTGGAAACCGGCGTGCAGTCCGGCAACAAGGTTTATTACCGGATTTTTGTTGATACGCGGCAAGGCAGGCGCATTAAAATCGGTGAATCATTTGTGGGAAACAGTAGCGCCAGGCGAATCGTCGATCTGGTTAAGACAAAAACAGGATTATCCCGTTAAGTTTTGTCGGGACCGCCAATCCCATTTCTGGGCAAAGTGACTATTTGATATGATCGCAATCGCCTCGCCGGGTACCTGACCTCACCGGCCCTGGCATAAAATCATTAAGCAACACAGGATTTCTTTCGTCATGAGTAAACATTACGACTTGATCGCCATCGGTGGTGGCAGCGGCGGTATTTCCGTCGTGGAACGTGCCGCCAGCTACGGGGCACGTTGTGCATTGATTGAATGCGGTGTCATTGGCGGCACATGCGTTAACGTGGGTTGTGTCCCCAAGAAAGTGATGTGGTATGGCGCCAACATGGCTTACACGTTGCAAAATGCCGGTGACTATGGTTTTGACATTAAAATTAATGGGTTTAACTGGCAAAAGCTTGTGAAAGCGCGTGAGAAGTACATAGGCGGCATAAATAGCTGGTACCATGATTACCTCAAGGAAAACAATATCGACGAAATAACAGGCTCTGCGTGCTTTGTCGATACATCTACTGTTGAAGTGGGCGAAGAACGTTATACCGCGGATCATATTGTGATTGCACCCGGTAGTACGCCCACGATTCCGGATATACCCGGCGCCGACATCGGCATTACGTCCGATGGCTTTTTTGCGTTGGAGGAGCCGCCAAAGTATATCGCGATTATTGGCTCCGGTTATGTCGCGGTGGAACTGGCGGGGGTGCTCAATGCACTGGGCAGCGATGTTACCCTGATCGTGCGCGGTCACTATGTGTTGAGTCACTTCGACATCATGTTGCGTGAGACACTGCTGCGCGAGCTGTTGTCCTGCGGCATCAATGTCATCACCAATACTACGGTGGAAAGCGTGGAACAATCCGGCGAAGGAGGTATCCATCTCAGTTGCAACAACAATCAGCACTACGACGGATTCGACACCCTGCTATGGGCCATTGGACGTAAACCCAATACCCACGGTTTAAACCTGGAAGGTATTGGCGTGGAAATGACAGAAAGCGGCGCCATCAAGGTGGACGATTACCAAAATACCAATGTACCCCATATCTACGCGGTGGGGGATGTCACCAGCCGGGTTCCTATTACACCGGTAGCTATCGCCGCGGGGCGGCGTCTGGCGGACCGAATTTTTAATAATCAGCCGGACCGACACCTTGAATACGATAATATTCCCACCGTTATCTTCAGTCATCCACCGGCGGGCACGGTGGGTTTAAGTGAAGATGAGGCGAAAAAGCATTATGGTGACAATGAAGTGACCGTTTTCCAGACCTATTTCACACCCATGGCGTATGCGTTTACCAGCCATCAACCGCAAACGGCCATGAAACTGGTGACGGTGGGTGACAATCAAAAAATCGTCGGTTGTCATATCATTGGCGACGGCGCCGATGAAATGTTGCAGGGATTTGCGGTGGCGATCAAAATGGGGGCGACCAAGGCAGATTTTGACAATACTGTTGCCATTCATCCCACCAGCGCCGAAGAACTGGTAACCATGAGATAATCATGCGCTAACCATGCTATAAAAAAGCCGCCATGACCATCCGATCCTATCAAGATACGACTCCCGCCCTTGGCAATGATGTTTTTGTTGACGACACCGCGCTGGTGGTGGGTAAGGTGATTATCGGCGATGACAGTTCCATCTGGCCGATGACCGTCGTGCGCGGCGATGTGAACAATATAACCATCGGCAGCCGCACCAACATTCAGGATGGTTCGGTGTTGCACGTAACTCATCCCCACGAAACCCACCCCGATGGTTTTGCCCTGGGGGTAGGCAATAACGTGACGGTAGGTCACAAGGTTGTCTTACATGGATGTGTCGTTGAAGACAATTGCCTTATCGGCATGGGAAGTATCATCATGGACGGCGCAGTGGTGCGGTCTCACGTGTTGCTCGGCGCGGGTAGCCTGGTATCGCCGGGTAAGGAACTGGAAAGCGGATTTCTTTACCTGGGCAGTCCGGTCAAAAAAGTCCGCCGGCTCACCGAGCAGGAAATCAGCTGGATCGACTATTCGGCGAATCACTATGTAAATCTAAAAAATCGATATATCGGTTGACCTCTTTATTCCAAAAAATAACAATCACGGGCTGTTATTTGTGGAGCAAACATGTGGTCTCGCCTCAGGTAGTGAATCCATCCACCGCTGGTGCTATGGTAGACGGTAGATAGAAGAGATCGTGCAGCAACTAGCAGAGCAGTTAGCAGCAAAGGGGGCGAGTATGGATATCTATATTGGCAATTTGCCGGAACAGTTCAATTCTTCCCAGCTTAAAAAGATTATCAGGTACGCACTGTTTCCCACCAGTATTCGCGGCATTATCCAGCGTTGGTTAAAAGGAAAAGACCGTATCGAACACAGTGATCTTGAGGTCATCGATGATGATCGCGGCAGTCATTCTGTTCGCTACGCCCACGCGGTGATCGAACCGGACCAGCTGGCCCGCCGCGTGGTGCAGCGCCTTGATCATTTAGCGATTGAAGGGAGTTCCCTGAGCGCCAGGGAATACGTCAGGCGCAGTCCTGCCAACGACCGGCGCTACCGGTGTCACAAAAATCTTTATGCGGTGAATACCTATAACCGCCGGATGGGTGAGCGGCGCCGTGCCAACCACTAGGTCCTCAGCGCACTAGCGCAAGTTGTCTTTCACCATCATGACTTTTCGATAACAAGCTGCGGGGTTAGCGCTTAGCGCAAGCTGTCACGCACCGCCTTGATGACCGGCGCGGTATCCGGGTTGACGTTGCGCCATATGTAAAAGGATTCCGCCGCCTGTTCCACCAGCATGCCCAAACCGTCGCTGATGCTTCTGGCGCCCTGCTGTTGTGCCCATACCAAAAACGGCGTGGGTTCCGCGCCATACATCATGTCATAAACCATGTCCGCGCTATTCACTGCGCTCGGCGGTATAGCGGGTAAGTCACCGCCCAGGCTGGCGGATGTTGCATTGATCACGACGTCGAACGAGTCATCACCCAGGTGTGTAAAATCCCGGGCATCAATCGTTAAGAGCTGTGGAAAATGTTGTGCGAAGTGGGCGGCCAGTTCATAGGCGCGGTCCGCGGTGCGGTTTGCAACGACGAGAACCGCCGGTCCTGTTTCCAGTAACGGTGCGATAACACCGCGGGCGGCACCACCGGCGCCAATGAGTAATAAGCGTTTACCATGCATGGTAACGTTAAGGTTGTTGGCCAGGTCCCGAATGAGGCCAATGCCGTCCGTGTTGTCTCCCGCCAGCTTGCCATCGGGTAACGGCGTTAAGGTGTTAACTGCACCGGCCTTTTGTGCTCGCTCGCTGAGTTCATCGGCCAATTCCCAGGCTTCCTGCTTGAAGGGCACCGTGATGTTCAGTCCCTTGCCCCCGGTGGCAAAAAAATTCCCCACCGCCTGTTCGAAACCGCCGGGGTCTACCTGTATCGCCCGGTAGCGAAGCAATTGTCTGGTTTGTTCTGCAAATTGAGTATGTATTTGCGGCGATTTGCTGTGGGCAATGGGATTGCCCATCACGGCATATTCGTCGGGGTTACGGTCGAAGTCAAAAAGAGAGGACATAGCACTCGCCTGTCACGATCTCCAGTTCACCGATCCAGTCGACGATTTTATACATAAATATCACGTCTACCGGTGGTAGTTCGCTTTCCAGTTCGTAGATCTCATTGCGTATTTCCACCTGGATACGATCGGTATCGCTCTCGATTTGATCCAGTTTTTCAATCATGGCCTCGACGATTTTCACTTCGCGGCCACGGAAACCCGTTTCCACCAGTTCGTCCAGCTCGTTGACGGTATTGCAGGCCTGAAAGGAAGCATCGATAGAACGTTGTATATATTGCTTCAGGGTGCTGGCTATTTTTGGCGGAAATGTCATTTTGCGGCCGGTGATCAAGCCCGCAATATCCTTCGCCTTGTTTGCCACTTTATCCTGAGTCGTTAACACCTCCAGCAAGTCACGGCGGGATATCGGCATCAATAAGCTGCTGGGAAGTTGTATGCGTAAATCCCGCTTCAACTGGTCGGCTTCGCTCTCCAGTCGGGCAATTTCTTTCTGCAGTTTGTTTACTTTTTCCCAATCCTGGGCCAGTACCGCTTCGATAAAGGGCATAAGCTGTTTGACGCACTCGTGGGCCGCATGCATATGGTTTTGTAGCGGTGCAACGGGCGAACGCCCGAACAGATTAGAAAAAATATTGGGCGCCATCAAAAACGATCCTGTGTCTGATCCTGCATTAGCAGGCAACGATGACGGGCAATCATTGTTCTTCCTGCAACCATTGTGCGACGGTTTTGGCGAAATACGTCAATATCCCGTCGGCACCGGCCCGTTTGAATCCCAGCAATGCTTCCATCACCACCGATTTTTCATCCAGCCAGCCATTTTGTGCCGCGGCCATTAACATGGAATATTCGCCGCTGACCTGGTAAGCATAGGTGGGTACGCCGAATTGCTGTTTCACGCGGTGAACAATATCGAGGTAAGGCATGCCCGGTTTGACCATCACCATATCGGCGCCTTCGTCGAGATCCATCTGAACTTCCCATAACGCTTCATTGCTGTTCGCCGGGTCCATTTGATAGGTATATTTGTTACCGGCACCCAGGTTGGCAGCCGAACCCACCGCGTCGCGAAACGGCCCATAGTAACTGGAGGCATACTTGGCGGAATAAGCCAGGATACGGGTGTAGATATAATTGTTGGCTTCCAGTTCATTGCGGATTGCGCCAATGCGCCCGTCCATCATATCCGACGGTGCAACAACATCGGCGCCGGCTTGTGCATGGGACAGTGCCTGCTTCACCAGCACTTCCACGGTTTCATCATTTAGCACGTAGCCGGTGTCATCAATCAACCCGTCCTGACCATGGGTTGTAAAAGGATCCAGTGCCACATCGGTAATGACACCCAATGCAGGTTGTGACTGTTTCAGTGCGCGCACGGCACGTTGCGCCAGACCGTCGGGGTTAAACGCTTCACTGGCATCTTCCGATTTTTTGTCCTGCCCGACCACGGGAAACAACGCCACGGCAGGTATGCCCAGTTTGACCAACGTTTCGGCTTCAGTGACCAGCTCATCTACAGTGAGACGTTCGACACCCGGCATGGAATCGACGGCTTGCCGTGTTGATTCGCCCTCTATAACGAAGATCGGATAAATCAAATCACTGGCCGAAAGCACGTGTTCGCGCATCAAGCGGCGGCTGAAATCATCTTTGCGCATTCGCCGCATGCGCATGCCGGGCATAGAGCGTCGGGTACTATCAAAATTTGGCAATGAATGACTCCTTATTGCGAAAAATATGGCTAGTTAATCGATTTTACACCGTTTTAGACGGTTATTGAGCCTTAGGATACTGCAAAATGATAGCGGGACAAAATCAGGATAGCGGAATTTGGGGAGCTAGCGGCACAAAAAACTAAGGGTGTACCGAAGTACACCCTTAATCTAGTAGTAGTGATTGACGTGTTACCCCAAAAAACCGGGGTAATCAGCGTCTTATCTACGCTTTTTAGCAGCCTTTTTCTTCTTGGCTGCCTTTTTCTTCTTGGCTTTTTTCTTGGTGGCTTTCTTCTTAGCCTTTTTCTTAGTAGCTTTTTTCTTCGCCTTTTTCTTGGTGGCTTTTTTCTTAGCCTTCTTCTTGGTAGCCTTTTTCTTCTTCGCGGCTACCTTCTTCTTTGTTGCCTTTTTCTTGCTGGCCTTCTTCTTGGCCGTTGCTCTTTTCTTCGCTGCCATGGTTGTGGCCTCCTTTTTCTTTCGTTTTGTACTATCACTAGTACGTTTTACAGATGTTTTGGGTGCTTCTTTGGCCTTCTTTTCGGAAGTTACTTCAGTTTCTTTAGTTTTTTCTTTGGTTTCATCACCAAATTTAGCTGAATCCTGGTGATTTTCCATAATTGTAGTTTTTATTTTTGAATCTTCCATTGAATTTGCTGTTTTGATGTCCTCCTTTTGCGGTAATGAGTCAATTATATTGCATAAACCTTGAAAAATTTCTTCAATTTCACCGTCACCGGGTAGTGTGTATTGCTTATTCTGGTTCTTGTAATATGCAATTAGCGGTGCAGTTTGCATTTCGTAGACGCGCAAACGATTCGAAATGGTTTCTTCATTGTCGTCTGCCCGGTGATGCAAGTTACCGCCACATTGATCGCAATGATCTTCAAGTTTCGACGGCGATGTATAGATGTTATAGACCGCGCCGCATGATACACAAGTGCGCCGGCCGGAAATACGTTGTATCAACGCGTCGAAGTCGACATCAATCAGAATTGCACCTTGCAGTGGCATATTCAACCGGTCCAGCATGCCATCCAGCGCTTCCGCTTGCGGAATATTGCGCGGAAAGCCATCCAGGATGAATCCTTTGTCGGTATCGGTGGTCTGCAGGCGTTCTTCTATCATCTTAAGAACAATTTGGTCCGATACCAGTTGTCCGGTGTCCATCGCGGCTTTAGCTTGCAGTCCAAGGGGCGTTTTGGCGGCAACCGCTTCGCGAAGCAGGTCTCCGGTGGAAATCTGGGGTGCTCCGTATTTTTCGACTAGCATTTTGGCCTGCGTTCCTTTTCCGGAACCCGGCGCTCCTACTAGTACGATTCTCATATGGCTACCTCGAATCCTTTGACTGCCATTTTATGTTCGCGATGATATCGAACATCGAAAAATTGTAAACCTACTCTTATTAATTAAGCCAAGTCAACATTTAATGAGCAAAGTATTAGCAAATATTTTAAGATAACGCAAAATTTTTTGGAGTTATTCATCAAAAAGCGGTGTTTTACCTGTTGTGAGTCAGCAATTTTTTAAAAAAATCGTTAAGATTTGCCTTTCATGTGCTGAAAGTGACGTAATAACGACATCTATTCGGCAGATACATGGCGTGAAACAACGCAAATCAGCAAAATTTATTCGTTGTTCGTAAAAAATTGCCGAATTTTATCGTTGAGGCATCCGTTTTGTTGTTTTCACAATTGTTTTTAACAAAATTTGTTACCATCCGGTGATAAATTTTGGGGTGGCACGAGCTGTTGAATTAAAAATTCTGGTTTATTCGTGCCTTTTCCTAGTATCAGGACAGAGTAATTCAGGTAAAAACTATGGAGGAGAGGTAATGGCGAAGAAAAAGGTGGCTAAAAAAAATGCATTTTACGCCCAATCAGGTGGGGTAACAGCGGTTATTAACGCCAGTGCGTGCGGCGTGATTGAAACCGCGCGTAAAAACAAAGATAAAATGGGAAAAGTATACGCGGGGCGCAATGGAATTATCGGCGCGTTGACGGAAGATTTGATAGATACCAGCAAGGATTCGGCCAAAGCAATTTCGGCATTGCGTTATACGCCTTCCGGTGCATTTGGTTCCTGCCGCTACAAACTGAAAAGCCTGGAAGAAAATCGCCGTGAATACGAAAGGCTGATTGAAGTATTTGAGGCGCATAACATCGGCTATTTTTTTTATAACGGCGGTGGTGACTCTGCCGATACCTGCCACAAGGTGTCGCAACTTTCCGAAGAAATGGGTTATCCCATTCAGGCAATCCATGTGCCAAAAACGGTAGACAACGATCTTCCCATCACCGATAACTGCCCGGGTTTTGGTTCAGTGGCCAAGTACGTTGCGGTGTCCATTCGAGAAGCGGCATTTGATGTTGCATCCATGGCGAAAACCTCCACCAAGATTTTTGTACTGGAAGTCATGGGGCGTCACGCCGGATGGATTGCGGCCGCCGGCGGCCTGGCGGCGGAAAAAGCCGGTGACGCGCCGCACGTGATTTTATTTCCGGAAGTAGAGTTTGATGAAGAAAAATTTCTGGAAAAGGTGGAGAAAACTGTCAAGAAATACGGTTACTGTGCGCTGGTGGTTTCGGAAGGTGTGCGTAACAAGGAAGGCCAGTTTCTGGCGGAAGCCGGCGGTAAGGACGCGTTCGGTCACGCGCAATTGGGTGGTGTAGCGCCGGTAATTGCCGAACTCATTAAATCCAAGCTGGGTCATAAATATCACTGGGCGGTGGCGGATTATTTACAACGGGCCGCGCGCCATATTGCATCCAAAACCGATGTTGATCAGGCTTATGCTGTTGGTAAAGCGGCTGTGCAATTTGCATTGAAAGGCAAAAACGCGGTGATGCCCGCGATCGTGCGCAAGTCCAACAAGCCTTACAAATGGGCCATTGGTGAGGCTGATCTTTCGAAAGTGGCGAATGTTGAAAAATTCATGCCGGAGAATTTCATCACCAAGGATGGTTTTCACATTACCCAGAAATGCCGCAATTATCTCGAGCCATTGATTAAAGGCGAGGATTATCCGCCTTACAAAAACGGGTTACCACAGTACGTTACCCTGAAGAATGAACCTGTGAAAAAGAAGCTCAAGAAATTTAATTTGAAGTGATTATTGACGGTCGAGTCCGTTGACCACAACCATTTGTTAAAAAAAGGCCCTGCAACAATGCAGGGCCTTTTTTTTGTGGCTGACTACCGCGCAGCCTGTTGGGATAGGTTTATTACAGTAGCGGTGCGATAACCAGGCTGACGATCGCCAGTACATTGATCAAAATGTTCATGGACGGACCGGAGGTATCCTTGAAGGGATCGCCAACGGTATCGCCCACGACACAGGCTTTATGAACATCAGAACCTTTACCGCCCAGGTTGCCTTTTTCAACATATTTTTTAGCGTTGTCCCAGGCACCACCGGCATTGGCCATCATCAGCGCCATCAATACACCGGAGACCAGGGCGCCGCCCAGCATGCCGCCCAGCGATTCCGGCCCCAGGGTAAAACCGACAACTGGCGGTGCGGCTACCGCCAACACACCGGGGGGAACCATTTTTTTCAACGCCGCGGTGGTGGCGATATCCACGCAACGGGCGGTATCGGGTTTGGCGGTGCCTTCAAGCAGGCCTGCGATTTCCTTAAACTGACGGCGAATCTCCTTGATCATTTCAAAAGCCGCATCACCCACCGCGGTCATTGTCATGGAGCTGACCAGCATGGGGAAGATACCCCCGATGAACATGCCCATTAATACT